>CAZZAU010000069.1:2401-7942 GCA_964652725.1 uncultured Dehalococcoidaceae bacterium
GGGCACATTCGCCGCCAGCTCCGCCCTTACCCCCCTGCGGGCAAACTCACCGGCCAGCTCTTCCGCCGCCAGTGCCCTGGGGTGACGGGAGCGGGTGACGATAACCGCGCCCGGCAGGGCCGCCAGTTCGGCGACCATTCCGGCCACATTCTTGTCCGAGGAAGCGCCGAAAATCAGGACGGTCTCCCGGAACGTGAAGTAGCCCCTGATTGCCTGCACCAGCCTTGCGGCCGAGTCCGAGTTATGGGCGCCGTCGACGATGAACCAGGGTTTCCGGTGCAGGACCTGCAGCCGGCCCGGCCACTCCACCCGGCCCAGCCCCGCCGCGATATTTGCCGCGGTAATTCCAGCTCCCCACTCCGCCAGCGCCTCGGCCACGGCCACGGCAACGGCCGCATTCTCAAGCTGGTGCTCGCCGGCCAGCGGAATATCGAGGTCGTACTCGCCGCTCAGTCCCCGCACCGTCACGGACTGCCCCTCCGGGCCGAAGGACCCTCTCCGCCAGGTAACCTCACACCCCACCCGCACCAGCCTCACCGGTTTCTCGCGGCAGACCGTCTCAATGACTGCCATCGCCTCCGCAGCCTGCGGCGCGCTGACAACCGTGCAGCCAGACTTGATAATGCCCGCCTTCTCCGCAGCGATTTCAGCCAGGGTATCGCCCAGCACGTCCGTATGGTCGTAGCTGATGGAGGTGATGACGCAGACCTCCGGGCAGACCACGTTGGTGGCGTCCAGCCTTCCCCCCAACCCCGCCTCCATCACCTGGTAGTCCGCCTTCTGCTCGCGGAAGTGCAGGCAGGCCAGCGCGGTGAGCAGCTCGAAGGTGGTAAGCTCGCCCAGGTTGCTGTCTCTGTTGACCGCCGCCGCCTCCGGCGCCAGCGCCGCGGTCAGCCGGGCGAAGGTTTCTTCGGAGATGGGCTGGCCATCCACCTGTATCCGTTCCCTGATGCTCAGGAGGTGGGGGGAGGTGTAAAGGCCTGTCCGGTAACCGGAGCGGGTGAGAATGGAAGCTATCATCGCCGCGGTGCTGCCCTTGCCCTTGGTGCCGGCCACGTGCACGGCTCTGGCCGAGTGCTGCGGCCGCCCCATTCTTTCCAGAAGCATCTCTATGCGCCAGAGATCGAAGACCACCGCCGAGCGCGGCATACGCTCATAATCGGCGAAGCTGAGGATGTAGTCCAAGGCCGATGAAAAGTCCATCTCACCATAATCTTACCCCCTGCAGGGCAGGCGGTAAAGTGTTATGAAATTTTAACAACTCCCGCTCGCACCACCCCCTTGACATGCACTATATGTTGTGGTATTTTTCCATTCGTCTACTATATAGGGTATGAGAAAGGCCTTTTTGCAATGAACTGCCCGTCCTGCGGCTATCACGATTCCAGGGTCACCGACTCCCGGGAGATTAATGACGGCATACGCCGCCGGCGGCAGTGCCTGGAGTGCGGCTACCGCTTCACCACCTACGAGCGTTTTCAGCCGGCCGGGTTCTTCGTCATCAAGAAGGACCAGAGGCGCGAGGAGTTCAACCGGGACAAGCTGCTTTCCGGCCTGCGCAAGGCATGCGAGAAAAGACCGCTGCCCGGCGGCACGGCGGAGAAGCTGGCCGAGGAAATCGAGGCCGAGCTCTACCGCTCCGGCAGGGTGGAGGTATCCAGCGCCGTTATCGGCGATATGGTGATGGAGAAGCTCAGGAGCCTGGACCACATCGCCTACGTGCGTTTCGCCAGCGTTTACCGGGAGTTCACCGATATCACCACCCTGAAGAAGCTGGTGGATGCGCTGGCCAGCGGGGAGGCGGGGGTGCCTTCCCGGGAGCAGTTGCCGCTGCTCTCGGCGCAAGAGCTGGAGACGCTGGCGGAAAAGAGAACAGAAAAAGCCCGGTCAAATGGTTGAGCTTTCGGAATACGAACCCCAAGACAAGGCAGCGGAGGAAGGAAAAATGGCTAGAGAATACAGAGATTTCGAGCAATCCGAACAAGAAGTTCGGACATGGTTGGATAGGAGAAAGATCCCGACCGAACGGTATGATGCGCTAACACCCTCTTATAAAGATGTTCTGAAAAACTTAATATGTTCACCTGCAAAGCCGACAACGCATGCACAACGTAAGGAGCTATATAAAAAACTATGTTTGTATGACATAGGGGGACGAAAATCCGCAGACCCAACAGACTTTATGCCTGCTGAAGAGCTAGATAAGTTCTTTTCTCCATTATCTGCAGGCGAAAAACTGCCGTATTTGTATAAATTCTAAGCATAACCAAAAAGCAGGTTCGGCGATGCCATTCGATATGACATATGCAACTACCCTCATTACCAAACGAGCGAATGAACTTGTGAACAGACTGATTTCATGCAGGGGGCACGATGAACCACCTTTTCTGCCTGAAGAATTCGCTCGATTTCTGGGTATAGCTGAGGTAAACAAAGCAGAACTTGGGGATTCAAGTGCCATTTTGCTTAGATTCCATGACAGAACGGTCATCAGGGTAAATTCAAATCACCATCCAACGAGACAGAATTTTTCTTGCGCACACGAAATAGGGCATATTTTGTTTTCCGAACTTAAATTAGAAAAGTGTATCAAGAATATTGAATATCGAACATTCAATCCACAAGCAATCTTGAGAAACCGCGCAAGAGCAACAGAACGTCTTTGTGATATTGTCGCCACTGAACTACTTATGCCTAAACAGATTTTCGGCAAACATCTTTCAACATTCGGATTATCGGTAGATTCAATTGAACCACTTTCTCATGAATTCAGAACTTCTATTCCGGCTACCGCCTATCGGATTGCAGAAGTAAGCGAAGAACCCTGCCTTGTTCTCATTTGGAAACCGTGGCCTCCGACTAAACCCAAGGGCTTGAAATGTGCTGGTCCACGAAGCGTTTCCAAACCTTACCCGTTAAATGACAATGTAAGAAATCCTTCTTCTTTACATACCGCGTTTGAAAGTTCCACTTCTGTCAAGTCTTCAAGGAAATTCATAATCGGCAATACCAAGAAAACGTTACCTATGGAATCCAAGGGTTTTGGCAGGGGCGCTAACAAATATGTTGTGTCTCTAGTATTCCTAAGTAGATAACTAATGTTGAATAACTTTAGTAGTAAAGAGAAGAGCGTTAAATCTCCCAGCCGCAACCAGGTGGCGCGCATCGTCTTCAACGCCGCCGGCTCAATGGGCATCACGGACCGCACCCTGGTGGAGCGGCTCACCGCGCTGGTAATCGAGCGCCTGGAACAGCAGTCCTCCGCGCAGGCGCCGGCCCTGCCCGGTATGGAAGGCATGGTGACCTGGCACCGCCGCCCCGCCCGCCTGCCCAGCGATACCGATATCCTGACCATGGTGGAGGAAATTCTGGCGGCGGAGGAGCAAGAATACACCGAGGAGGCTACCATCGAGATGAAAAGCACCATAATCGCCCGCTCGCACGCGCAGTCCGCCGGCGTTAACCTTTCCGATAACGCCCTTCACGTCCTGCAAAAGCGCTACCTCAGAAAGGACAAGCAGGGCAACGTCATCGAGACCCCGGAGGAGATGTTCCGGCGCGTCGCCGGGGCGATAGCACAGGCGGAGCTTATCCATAACCCGGGAGCCGATGTCAGCGCCATCGAAAACGAGTTCTACCGCGTCATGACCGGCCTGGAGTTCCTGCCCAACTCCCCCACCCTGATGAACGCGGGCAGGGAGCTGGGGCAGCTTTCCGCCTGTTTCGTGCTGCCCATCGAGGACTCCATGGAGTCCATATTTGAATCGGTGAAGAACACCGCACTCATTCACAAGAGCGGCGGCGGCACCGGCTTCTCTTTCTCCCGTCTGCGCCCGGAAAGAGACCGGGTGGGGTCCACGGGTGGGGTGGCCAGCGGCCCGGTCTCCTTCATCCGCGCCTTTGACACCGCCACCGATGTCATCAAGCAGGGGGGAATGCGGCGGGGGGCCAATATGGGCATCCTCAGCGTGGACCACCCGGACATCATGCGGTTTATTACCTCCAAAGAGGACAAAGAAGCGCTCACCAACTTCAATATATCGGTGGCGGTGACCGAGGAATTCATGGAGGCGGTCAAGGCAGGAACGGACTATAGCCTGATAAATCCCCGCACCGGCGAAATGGAAGACAAGCTCAACGCCCGTGAGGTGTTCGATAAGATAGTGGACATGGCCTGGAAGACGGGCGACCCGGGCATCGTGTTCATCGACCGCATCAACAGGGACAACCCCACCCCCCACCTGGGCAAAATCGAAAGCACCAACCCCTGCGGCGAGCAGCCGCTGCTCCCCTACGAGTCCTGCAACCTGGGCTCCATCAATCTGTCCCGGATGCTGCGCCGGGAAAACGGCAGGACGGAGATAGACTATCCTCATCTGGCGCGGACGGTGAAGACCGCGGTGCGCTTCCTGGACAATGTTATCGACGTCAACAGGTTCCCGTTGCCGCAAATAGAGGAGATGACCAAAAAGACCAGAAAGATAGGCCTGGGGGTTATGGGCTTTGCCGATATGCTGATACAGCTCGGCGTGCCCTATAACTCCGAAGCGGCGCTCCGGCTGGCCGAAGAGCTTATGGCCTTTGTCTCCAGAGAAGCCACGGAAGCGTCCGTGGAGCTGGGGAAGGAGCGGGGCGTCTTCCCCGCCTTCGCGGGCAGCATCTATGACGTTCCTGAAGGCCCCGGGGTCAGAAACGCCACCCGCACCACCATCGCCCCCACCGGCACCCTGAGCATGATTGCCGGCTGCTCCAGCGGCATAGAGCCGCTATTTGCCCTGAGCTACACCAGGAACATACTGGACGGGGCGCGGCTGGTAGAGGTGAACCCGTATTTCGAGGAGGCGGCCAGAGCGGGGGGCTTCTACTCCGAAGACCTGATGCAGAAGCTGGCCGACGGCGCCCACCTGGGCGAGATGGAGGGCATCCCCGATGAGGCAAAGCGCCTGTTCGTCACCGCCCACGAGATAATCCCGGAGTGGCACGTAAAGATGCAAGCCGCCTTCCAGAAGTCCACCAACAACGCGGTGTCCAAGACGGTCAACTTCCCCCAGGAAGCCTCCCGCGATGACGTCAAGAAAGTGTACCTGCTGGCCTACGAAGAGGGGCTGAAAGGGATTACCATCTACCGGGACCGCAGCCGTGATGCTCAGGTGCTGACCACCGGCAAACAGGAAAAGTCCCAGACACCCGCCGAGGAAGCCCAGCGCAGCCCCCGGAAAAGGGCCAAGATTACCAGCGGCATCACCGAGCGGGTGACCACCGGCTGCGGCTATATCTACGTCACGGTCAACAGTGATGATTCAGGCATCTGCGAGGTCTTCTCCCACCTGGGGAAGACGGGCGGCTGTGCCGCTGCCCAGCTCGAGGCCACCTGCCGGCTCATCTCGCTGGCGCTGCGCTCCGGGATAGACGTGGGCTCGGCGGTGCGGCAACTGCGGGGCATCAGGTGCCCGTCCATCGCCTGGGAGGAGGGCAAGTCCATTCTCTCCTGCGCCGACGCCATCGCCAGCGTGCTGGAGAAGCACACCACCGGCTATAACG
>CAZZAU010000070.1:0-7905 GCA_964652725.1 uncultured Dehalococcoidaceae bacterium
CGCCTCCTGCGCACGCGTCTCCGGATCGCCATGCGGCGTCGGCTCGCCGTTGGTGAGGTCGAGAACGCCCACCCGCAGTCCCTCCGAACGAAAACGCAGGATCGCGCCAGCCATACCCAGCTCGGCATCGTCGGGATGTGGTGTCACCACCAGCACATCAGCTTTCTTCACAGACATCAGAACTCACTCCTTGGTTGAGGAATCATGTTGATATCAACCCTTCGCCCTTAAATCTCCCTTGCTTTTCTTTTTGCGAAAGGGAGACAGAAAGGGATTCTATAATCGGGAATTTATCAAAGGGGCTTCGCCCCTTTTTGAACCCCTTGTCAAATTGTCTTGATCACTTAAATTGTATAACATCGGGCATAGCTGATACAATTGACCACAGAATGGCCGTCCCCTTTCCGGGGCGGCCGGAGGGCCGGGGGTGGAGGTTTTGGTCAGACCGGGTGCAGGATTGACAACGACCTCATACCACATACGTAACTACCGCGCAGCCGATTTTGACGGCTACGTTCAGCTGGTCCGCGAAACGGAAAAGAGCGACCGGGCCGGAAGGTGCACCTCCCGCAAGGCGCTGGCCGACCAGATGAAACGGCCGCGCTTCGACCCGGAACGGGATATCTTCGTCGCCGAGGCGGAGGGAAAAATCATCGGTTTCATCGCGCTTACGCCCGAGACCTTCACCCGGCGGGTCCTGGTGGAATGCCTGGTGCACCCGGAGCACCGCCGCAGAGGCGTGGCCGGACGGCTTCTGGAGCAGGCTACACGCCGGGCCACGGAAATGAAGGCCATGCTGATGCACGTCAGCGTGGACAGGGACAACCGCCAGGCCCGGGCCCTGCTCTCCGGCCTCGGTTTCCGGATGGCGCGCCGCTTTCTGGAGATGAAGCTGGAACTCGATGGCACGGTCGCAGCAGCGGAGACCTCCGGTGACCTCGTCATCCGTCTCATGCGCCGGGGGGAGGAAGAGATGCTTACTCGATTGCAGAACCGCGCCTTTACCGGCACCTGGGGATATAACCCCAACACCATTGAGGATACGGCCTACTGGCTCCGCCTGTGCGGCGGCTCGCCGGAAGACGTGGTGCTGGTACTGGCGGAAAACACCCCCGCAGGCTACTGCTGGACCAGGCTGGACTGCGACCCTGCGCCCCCCGGCCACCGCAAAGGCTACGTCTTCATGCTCGGGGTGGACCCTGCCTACCGAGGCCGGGGAATCGGCAGGCTGGCGCTAAAGGCGGGCCTATCTCACCTGAAGGATAAAGGCGTGCGCACTGTCGAGCTTACCGTGGACAGCCGTAATAACGCCGCTCACAGGCTGTATCTTGCGGCGGGATTCGAAGTGCGTACCAGCAGCCTGTACTACGAAAAGAAGCTGGAGCCTGCGGCCTGAGGCTCATACCCGCAGGAGCGAGCGGCACTCTTTTTCCAGCGCGGCGGCTATGGCCGGCCATTCATAAGGAGCCAGTGACGCCCTCCTAACTGCGGCCAGCCCGTTGCCGTCGGCCCGCAGCGAAAGGGCCCTGTCAATGCCCCCAGCCAGGAGATGAGGGTCATTGGCGGGTACCACGTAGCCGGTCTGCCCCTGCCTTATGACGCCGGGAGCGCAGCCCACGTCCGTGGCCACCACCGGCGTGCCGCAGGCCAGAGATTCCAGGGCAACCAGCCCGAAGCTCTCGTAGTGGGACGGGACCACGCAGACGTCAGCGGCGCTGTAGTAAAAGGGCAGCTCCGCCTGCTTAACCAACCCCAGGAAGGTCACTCTTTCCTCTATGTCCAGTTCGCGGGCCAGTGCCTTGAGCCTTTCCAGCTCCCGGCGGCTGTTCCAGCCCCCCCCGATTACCAGCAGTTGCAGCGGGTGCCTGTCCCCGAGATAACCTACCGCGCCGAGCAGACGGTCAACGCCCTTGAGGGGTTCAATTCTGCCCACGAACAGCAGGTGCTTATCGCCGTTCAGCGCCAGCCTCTCCCTGGCCGCCCGCCGGTCCAGCGGCCGGAAAAGCTCCGTGTTCACTCCGCAGGGTATCACCGTGATGGCCTCCGGGCGCGCTCCGTAGAAATGGACCAGGTCCTTCTTTTCCCTTTCCGTGGCGGCGATAATCCGGTCGCAGCTCCTGACCGCGCTCCGCTCTGTTTCGATGCGCAGTTCCGGCTCTCTATCCCCCACTCCGATGGCGTTCTTCACCGCCCCCAGCGTGTGGAACATGACCATATGCGGCACCTCCCACCACCTTTGCAACTGCCTGCCCGCCCAGGCGGAAAGCCAGTAGTGGCTGTAGATAAGGTCGTATTGTAAATCGTTGTGGCTCCTGAAGTCTTCCACGCGCCGGGCGAAGTTCGGGAGGTGAGGATAGACGGCCAGCTTGTTTATCTCGCCGTTCTTACCTGCGGTCAGGTGGATGAGGCGGGCATTGGCGCCCAGGTCATATATCAGCCTGTCCCTGGGGTCATGCACCCGCGTATATATGTCCACCGTATGCCCCAGCTTGCTCAGTTCGCGGGCCAGCTCCAGCAGGTAGACGCTCATGCCCCCGGTGTCCCTGGTGCCCAACTTGCCCAGAGGACAGCTATGGGCACTGAGCATGGCAATCCTCAGAGTTGCATCTCCTTTTCTCACAGGTGCGCTCCGCTACCGCCAGGTAATCCGATAATCAAACAGCCGGACTTCGCTGCCCCCCAGGTGATACTTGTACCGCTCCGCCCCTTTTAGAAAGTCCCACTTCTTCATACCCCGCTCGATGCTCTCCTTGAGGCACAGCACCTTGGACAGCAGTCCCACGCTCAATGCATTGTGGCGCGGGTCATAGGCGCTGTTGTACAGGTACATGGACTGCCGGTAGTCAAAACCCATAATCATCGCTGCCACTTCCTCTCCAACCTCCAGAATGCCATAGCGCAGCAGCCCCGTATCCGCCATCGTCTCCGCCAGCGAGCGGAAGAAGACCTGCATCCGCTCCGTCATAAAATCCGCCTTCTTCTTGCGGCTCAGGGCAAAGAGCTTCAGGAAGGCATCGGTGAGCTCTGCCGCTTCCGTCCTGTTTACCTGCCGGCATTTGTACGTCACCGCGTCTGCGTCCCAGAGCCGTCTCAGCTTGCGCCTCAGCTCGTGTCTCTGCTTCTTGTCGAGGCTGCCCAGGTACTCGTCCCAGGTAGAAGGCAGTTCCACCTCCAGCGTTACGTCATCTTCCCCGGCGACCACTTCACATTTCCGGTCTCTGGCCACCTCAGCCAGTCCGGTAACCACCGTGGAGTCCGGCCGCACCGGCGCCAAATCCAGACCGGCGCTGCCCTGCCGCTTCAGGTCGTCCAGCAGGGCGGTAAAGAACGCCGTTTCCCGGCCGGGCACGACGATGAAGTCCTGGTAATCACACACATCCGGGCTGCCGATAAAGCGAGCCCGGCCTTCTTTCACCCGCAGCGGCGCTATGCCGATGACATCCTGCCCCTGCCTGACAACATCGATACAGAATTCCTCTTCCGGCGCAAAGCAACGCCGCCACACCTCCAGCCACTGGGGCAGGACAAAAACTGAGCCCCACTCCAGGCCGTTATGCGAGTCGGTCCAGTACCCGGTGAGGCTGTCAAAGCCTTCTCTGGCGACGGTGAAAGCCATGTTCAACCTACAGTCTAGCACCTTGCCCCGCCACAAATCAACGAAGCGGCACGACCGGCCGCCTGCGCCTGCGGTTTTGTTTGGTTATGGTTGGTAGTTGATACCTCACCCCCTGGCCCCTCTTCCAGCCATTAACTCCCGCGAATCTTACCAATGGTTCTGGCTGGAGGAGAGGGACACAAGAAGGTGAGCGAAAGAACAACCGAATGCAAGTAAAACCGTGCCGGCGCTGGCCATACTGCGAGCACCTGTGCTATAATAAAGCACAAAAGCTGAGCCAGAAGGATTGCCAGATGAGCGAGAAATCACTCCCCGACCTCAAGACATTTATCGAGAACGTCAACAAGAAAGATAAGAAGAACGGCAACAAAGTCCGTTTTCCGTGGATGAAGCGCAGGGGAAAGTAGCCCTATTCGGCCTTGCCTATTGCCGGTTCAAAGGGATGGCCTTCACGGTCAAAATCAGGCATATAGTGGTCTGAGGCATCCAGTTCCTGCACCCAGCCGTTGCCGATATCAAGCTCCTCCAGCAGTTCCATCACCTCTGCGTACTCCTGTCGGTTGATGGCGCGGCCAAGTCCCGGTACCTGCCCTGCCCGGTGCGAAGGGTTATACTGCGCCATGATGCTGACCGTTACCGAGGGCGAAATCTCACCAACCAGCCAGGCCAGTGATTCACGGCTGCCCGCCAGGCGTCCGGGCAAAATCAAATGGCGCACTATCAGCCCCCGCCGGGCGATGCCCTGCCCATCCACCACCAGGTCACCCACCTGACGATACATCTCCCTGATGGCGACGCTGGCCCGCGCCACGTAATCTGCCGCCCCCGAGAACCTGGCGGCATTTTCGTTCGAGGCGTACCGGAGGTCGGCAAGGTAGATGTCCACGATGCCTTCAAGCGCCTTGAGCGTCTCCACCGAGTCATAACTGCTGGTGTTGTAGACGAGGGGCAGGCGCAGCCCCCCGGAAACGGCCTCCGGCAGGGCCCGCACTATCTGAGGCACGAAATGGGACGGGGTAACCAGGTTTATGTTGTGGCAGCCGGGCACATCTTGCAGGTAGAGCATATGCCCGGCAAGCCTGAAGGTTTGGACCGCGTTCTTTTCCCGGGTCTGATGGCTCTGGCTGATCTGATGGTTCTGGCAATAGACGCAGCGCAGGTTGCAGTTGCCGAAAAAGACCGCCCCCGACCCTCTCGTGCCCGAGATGGCAGGCTCCTCGCCTCGGTGCGCACAGACCGCCGCCACGATGGGTAACCGCCTCGAGCGGCAGAACCCTACCTCCCCTTCCAGGCGATTTACCCGGCACTCCCTAGGGCAGATGTCACAGGAGCGCAGCCTGGCCTCCAGAATGTCCGCCCGGCGCCCCAGCTCCCCGCTCCGATAAAGACTTACGTATCCCGGCTCTTCCACCACCATGACCGGCCTACTCCTTCCGGCGCTTCACTTCCAGCGTCAGTCTCCTGGCCACAACCACCTCCACTCTCTCGCCGCGGGAAATTTCCCCGTTTTGTGACTTCGCCTTCCAGTACTCGCCGCCCACCTGCACCATCCCCTCCGGGCGCAACGGTTCCACCGCCTCGCCCTTGAGGCCAACCATGCCCTCGCCGCCGGTAACTTTCTTCCGGTGAAAGCTGGGAATCACCAGTGTGTGGATGATGATGACCACTCCTCCCAGCAACACACCGAGGGTGATTGAAACCCAGAGCGGAATGCCGACATTGAAATACCAAAGCACCGCCACCACCGCGCCGATGACCACCACCTCGTCCATCAGCAGCACCAGCACTTTAAGCCAATCCCTGACTGCGCTTTTCATCTTTTGTCAAGTTTTATCTGTGACGAATTCCCACTCGCACCAGTAGTCCCTGGGGTGTCCGTCCGGGGGACAGGTGCGGCAGTTGAGCCTTATATCCGGGTCGATGACCTCGATATAAGATTTCAGCAGCGCTATGCCCACCGGTTTGCAGGGGAACTCTCCCCTCCCATCCCTGGTCCGCGCCTTCTGCGGCGGGCAGTCCACGAACCGGAGCACCGCCCGTCCCTCGACAAGCTCAACCGCCTCGGGTTTGAAGACCACCAGCAGCGGGTCGAGCTCGATGACCCTGATAAGCCGGCGCAGAGAATCAGCCTCGTCAACGGAAAAGTATTTCTGCACCCGCCGCGCCTGCGCCAGGCAGAGCCGCCGCCACACCTCTATGTCTATCTCCAGGGCCGCTTCCAGACCGAATTTCTCCTCCACCAGCGTGAACCACAGCCCGTCCAGCGTATAGGCGCTGCGCGAGCACAGCTCCACCAGCTTCCCAGCGGGGATTTGAGAATACTCTTTGCGCTTCATATCTACTTTCTCCGCAGTCACCGTTTCAGTTTTGCCAGCGCATCCCCAATGCGTTTCAGGCACCGCTCTTTGCCCAGCACGGCCATGGTCTGGAACAGGGGCGGGGCAGCCGTTTTTCCCGTTACCGCCACCCTCAGCGCGCCGAAAAGCTGCCCGGTCTTGAGACCAAGCTCCGCCGCCAGAGGCCTGAGCACCGCTTCCAGCGCGTCCTCATCAAAAAAAGGCAACTGACCGAGCTTCTGCCGGCTGGCCTCAAGAGCACCGGCCGCATCTTCTTCTGTCATTTTCTTGCCCACCAGCAAGTCGGCCGGGTATTCAAGTTCCTCGACGAAGAAAAAATCGGCAAGCTCCGGCACTTCGGCCAGAGTCCGGGCCCGCTCCTGAACAAGAGGCATAATCCCCCTCAGATAATCGAGCGGCAGCGGCCGTTTCACCTCTCGGGGCAGGGATTTTTCCAGGAACGGCATAGCCCTGTTTGTAAAGTCATCCAGGCTTAGATTGCGGATGTAAACCCCGTTCATCCAGCCCAGCTTCTCGTGGTTGAAGATAGCAGCCGCCTTGCTGATGCGCTCCAGCGAGAAGTGCCGCACCAGGCCGTCCCGGGGGATAATCTCGGTACGGTCGTCCAGCGACCATCCCAGCAGGGCCAGGAAGTTGACCATAGCCTCCGGCAGATAGCCCTGCTGCTGGTACTCGGTGATGGACACGGCGCCGTGCCTTTTGCTCAGCTTCGAGCGGTCCGGCCCCAGTATCATAGGCAGGTGGGCCAGCAACGGCATCTCGAAGCCCAACGCCCGATAGAGCAACTTGTGGCGGGGAACGCTGGGCAGCCATTCTTCGGCGCGCAGCACATGGCTTATCTCCATAAAATGGTCGTCCACCACATTGGCCAGGTGGTAGGTAGGATAACCGTCAGATTTCAGCAGCACGTAGTCGTCCAGGGTGCTGTTTTCCACCGTCACTTCCCCCCAGATGATGTCGGTAAAGCCCGTCTGTCCTTCCAGCGGCATCTTGAAGCGCACCACCGGCGTGATGCCCTCCGCCTCTTTCCGGGCCCGCTCCTCACGGGACAGGCCGCGGCAGTGGCGGTCATAGCCGGGGGGTTGTTTCCGCCGTGCCTGCTCCTCACGCATTTCTCTCAGGCGCTCAGGAGAGCAGTAACAGTGATAGGCATCGCCCTGCTCTATGAGGCGTCTGGCCGCTTCACGGTACAGGTGCAGGCGCTGCGACTGAAAATACGGCCCGTATTCGCCCCCTACCTCCGGCCCCTCATCCCAGTCCAGGCCGAGCCAGCGCAGCCCGCCCAGAATGGCTTCCAGCGCTCCTTCTGTTTTCCGGGCAACGTCCGTGTCCTCGATGCGGACGATGAATACGCCCCCGGTGTGGCGGGCGTAGAGCCAGTTGAAGAGCGCCGTCCTGATATTGCCCACGTGGGGAAAGCCGGTGGGGCTGGGCGCAAAGCGGACTCTAATAGACTGGTTCATAGCTTATCACATTCTAACATCTTAAATTCCGTGATTCTAGCCAATACTCTTTAACATCCTCTCCAAGTCCTCCGGCAGGTCGGACTCAAACTCCACGTACTCTCCGCTTGAAGGGAGCCTGAAACCCAGCCGGCTGGCGTGCAGGAACTGCCGTGACAGATAGGGTGTTTTAACGCCATAAACGGCATCCCCCACCACCGGATGGCCTATGGCCGCCAGGTGCACTCTTATCTGGTGCGTCCGCCCCGTCTCCGGAGTCACCTCCAGAAGGGTAAAGTCGTCAACATATCTTATTACCCTGTACCCGGTACGGGCTTCCCTCCCCTCCCGCACCACCGCCATGCGCTTGCGGTTGGCGGGGTCGCGCCCGATGGCCGCCTCGATGACGCCCCGCTCGGGTGTCAGCTTTCCCTTCACCAGCGTTACGTATGCTTTGGTAACGGAACGGGAGCGGAACTGCTCAATCAGG
>CAZZAU010000071.1:0-7860 GCA_964652725.1 uncultured Dehalococcoidaceae bacterium
CGAGCCCCTGATGCAGCCCACGCCAGGCCCGCAGCCTTCCCTCGGCCAGAAGCTGCTATCTCCGCTGCGCGATAGAAACTTCCGTGGACTCCTGCTGTTCCTGTTCGCGTGGGGCTTTACTGCCAACCTGGCCATTCCTTTCTTTGCAGTGTACATGCTGACCCGGCTGGGGTTGTCTCTTTCCGCGGTCATCGCCTTCAGCATCCTGAGCCAGTTCTTCAATTTTACATTCCTCAGAGTCTGGGGACGTCTGTCCGACCGGTTTGGCAACAGGGTGATTCTCTCGCTTTGTGCCTCCCTGTACCTGCTGGTGGTCGCCGGCTGGGTGTTCACCACCATGCCGGAGAGGTATTTTCTGACTATACCTCTCCTGGTGCTTCTTCATATATTCGCCGGCATAGCCAATGCCGGGGTCACGCTTACCGTGGGTACCATCGGGCTGAAACTGGCTCCCCAGGGAGAAGCCACTCCTTACCTGGCCGGAGCATCCCTGGCCACCAACCTGGGCGCCGGCCTGGGCCCGGTGCTGGCTGGCTTCCTGGCCATCTATTTTCAGAGCCGGGAGCTCAGCCTGATATTCACCTGGGCTGACCCCACTGGCTTTTTCGAGTTTCCCGCTTTGAGCATTATCGGTCTCGATTTTGTGTTCGGCATCGCCTTTGTCCTGGGCGTAATCAGTCTCGGCGTCCTGACCACCTTTCGTGAAGAAGGCGAAGTCAGCCGCGAGGTGGTACTGGAATCACTGATGGCATCAACCCGCGAGCTCTCCCGCCCGCTGAGTACCGTCCCGGGGTACAACCTGCTAAGCAACTTTCCTTTCAGCTATCTGAAACGCATACCCGTGCCCGGCCTGGATGTAGCTCTGGGTGTGACCGTTTACCAGATAGCGGAGATGGCCCGGGCAGCCACCGTGGCCGCGGTGCGGGGCCGGCGGGTCACGCGCAAGTTGCTGCAATCTCTGGAAACCGGTCTGGCCGGCGTATGGGGGGATCGTGAGAAAGCCAGGCCTCTGGGCATAGAAATCGCCCGGCAGGCGGCCCGGGGTGCATTGCATGCCTTTAACGGAGAACGCCTTGACCCAGCGCAACTGCAGAAGGCTGCAGTCATCGCGGTGGTGAGGGCCTCCAGCCAGGCCGGCATAAGGCCGGAGGACGCAGTCCTGGGCGCCATCGAGGGCATCGTTCAGGGGGCCGCTGAGACCAAACTGGACGTTGGACTGGCGGTAAGGCAGGCAGTTGCGGCCGCCCGGCGGGTGGCGGCGCAGACCGGCATATCCGTGGAGCTGGCCGTGGAAAGGGCGAGACACGGAGCCCTGCTGGCGGCCGAGGCGCTGGGTCCCGAGACCGTGGCCCAGGTGAAGGCAGCGCTCACGGACGACGGAGAAGTGGAGTAAACGGAGCAGCCCCTGGCTACACGCCTTTCATGTCTCCGGCCGCCCTGAGATACATACGTTCCACGTATTCTTTCAGCATCCGGCGGGCGGAAAACGCGGGCGCCAGAGTGCGCATCGATTCTTTCATCATATGCACCCAGTCCTGAGGTATGCCGTTGACATCCCGCCGGTAGTACAGCGGCACTATTGCCTCTTTCAGTTGCTCATAAATGGACTCCGCGTCAGTAGCGTCCTCTTCTGCGCGCCCGTCCATGACCGTCTCGTTGCCCACCGCCCAGCCATTACGGCCGTTATATCCTTCGTGCCACCATCCGTCCAGTACGCTGAACTGGAGCACCCCGTTTAGAGCGGCTTTCATGCCACTTGTGCCGCAGGCTTCCTGCAGGCGGCTGGGCACATTGAGCCACACGTCCACCCCCTGCACCAGGTAACGGGCCATATGCAGGTCATAGTCTTCCACGAAGACGATTCTTCCCTGGAACTCGGGGGCCGCCGCCTGGGAATAGACCTGCTTAAGCAACACCTTGGAAGGCAGGTCGGCGGGGTGGGACTTGCCCGCGAAGACGATCTGTACCGGGTGCCACGGGTTGGTGACTATCCGCTTGAGCCTTTCAACATCATGGAAAATCAGCGCCGGGCGCTTGTATTCGGCGAACCGGCGGGCGTAGGCAACGGTCAGGACCTCAGGGTCAAGCAGTGAACCCATGGCCATCATCTGCGGCCAGGTAAGCCCGTCTTCCATCCACCGCCTCCGCATACGCTCCCGGATGGCGCCCACCAGCTTGCGCCTCAGTTTCTGGCAGACTGCCCACAGCTCCTGGCCGGGGATGTCCATTATCTTCTCCCAAAGCCGTGCATCATCATGTTCCCGCATCCAGTCCTTGCCCAGATATCTGTCCAGTAGCGAGGACAACTCCGGCGCAACCCAGGACGGCACGTGTATCCCGTTGGTCACGGAAGAAATGGGTATCTGGTCTTCTGACGCTTCCGGCCACAGCCGCTGCCACATATTACGGGTGACTCCTTCGTGCAGCTGGCTTACCGCCGAGCGGTGCTCCGCCATGTTCAGCGCCAGCACGGTCATATTGAAGCCTTGAGGCGCCGTGCCATCATACTGCCCCAGCCGGTAGAAGCCATCACGGTCGATACTCAGAGACGCCCAGTAATGCCTGAAGTATCTTTCCACCAACTCCGGAGAGAAGACGTCATGGCCGGCCATTACCGGCGTATGGGTGGTAAAGGTGGTGGTCTTACGCACCCTGTCCGCGGCACCGGCGAAGTCCGTCCCCCCGGCCACCAGTTCCCTTGCCCTTTCCAGCATCATAAAGGCGGTGTGGCCTTCATTGGCGTGCCAGATTGAGGGGTGGATGCCAAGCGCCCGCAGAACGCGCACCCCGCCGATGCCCAGCACTATCTCCTGCTGCAGGCGCTGCTCCCGGTCGGCGATATAGAGCCGTGCGGAGAGGTGCCGGCAGTGCGGCGGGTTTTCTTCAATGTCAGTGTCCAGCAGGTAAACGCAGGTCCGCCCCACTCTTACCAGCCAGACGCCGAGGGCCAGCTCGATGTCATTGCACCGTACGCGGGCGATTACCTTACCTCCGTCCGGGGAGAACACACGGCTTATGGGCGCTTCTTCGAAGCTGAGTTGCTGGTATATCTCTTCCTGCCAGCCTTCGGCGGTTATATGCTGGTGAAAGTAGCCGTGAGGGTACATAAAGCCGACTGCCACCAGCGGCAGACCGAGGTCACTCGCCTCTTTACAGGTATCACCCGCCAGAGCGCCCAGCCCGCCGGCATAAATCGGCAGGGAACTGTGGATGGCATACTCCATGGAGAAATAGGCGACGGTTCCTTCAACGAGGTCAGGGTGGTTCACCGCCAGCCAGCTATGGTCTCCGGGAGAGATGTCAGCGTCAAAAGCGGCTACCACCGAGTCATAAAGCTTAAGGAAGTCGGCATCGGCGGCCAGCGCCTCCAGTTTTTCCGGCGCCACCTCCCGCAGTTGCTTTACCGGGTTGTGTCCGCTAACGCGCCATAGCGGATAGTCTACAGCTCGGAATAGTTTACGAGCCTGCTCGTGCCAGCTCCACCACAGGTTGTAAGCCAGCTCTTCCAGGCGGGCAATACGTTCAGGTATTCGGGATAAAGTCAACGGAACATATTTCCTTTCCTCGTTTACATCGTCAGATTATAGCGTATCCCGGCTCCAAATTCCAGACCCGGGCGTCACCGGCGGCGGCCGGTCATTGTAAAATCCGTGCGGTTATGTTATAAAAGCAGAAGAGAATAGCGCGCTATGTCCAGGCTGCTTATCATATCCAACCGGCTTCCCTACATCGTAGAAAAGAAAGGCGACGAGCTCCGCTACCAGCCGAGCCTCGGAGGTCTGGCCACCGCACTGGGAGTGTTCTATAAATCCCGCCCGGGACTGTGGATTGGGTGGCCGGGGATTGCCGCGGAGGAAATCAGGGGCAGGGAGGGAGAAATCGAGTCCAGGCTGGCGCAGGAGCACTGTCATCCGGTGTTCCTCTCCGGCAATGACATCGAGGAGTTCTACTTCGGTTTCTGCAATCAGACCGTCTGGCCCCTCTTCCACTACTTCCCCCAGTACGTGGAATACAGCCAGGACATGTGGCAAGCTTACCAGCGGGCGAATCTTGCCTTTGCCGATGCCATAGCTGGCGTGGCCCGCGAGGACGATGTGTTCTGGGTGCAAGACTACCACTTTATGCTTCTGCCCAAGATGATACGGCACAGGTTCCCCGGGGCTACCATCGGGTTCTTTCTGCATATCCCTTTTCCTGCGTATGAAATGTACCGTCTCCTGCCCTGGCGCACGGAAATCCTGGAAGGATTGCTCGGCGCGGACCTGGTGGGCTTCCATACCCATGACTACGCCGCGCACTTCATTGATAGCGCCCGCCACCTGCTGGACTGCCGCACCTCAATGGGGCGTATCAGCACCCCGGAACGTACCACAGCCGCAGACGCCTTCCCCATCAGCATCGGTTATGAGCACTATTCCTCCGTGGCCAGCAGCCCTGAAGTGGAAACGGAAATGGAAGCTTTGCGTGGTAAACTCGGCGGCCGCAAGCTCATCGTCTCCGTGGACCGCCTGGACTACAGCAAGGGCATCCTCAACCGCCTTCAAGGCTACAACCTCTTCCTGAAGCAGCACCCGGAATACCGGGAAAAGGTGGTGTTTGTTCTGGTCGTCGGCCCTTCACGGGTCAGGGTAAAGCACTATGCCCGGCTCAAACAGCAGATAGAGGAGATGGTGGGTGCCCTCAACGGCACCTACGGCACTGTGGGCTGGACACCGGTTGAGTACATTTACCGCGCCATTCCGTTTCCGTTGCTGCTCGCCCTGTACCGCATGGCAGACGCCAGTCCCATTACACCGCTGCGGGACGGCATGAACCTGGTAGCCAAGGAGTATCTGGCCGCCCAGGTAGAAGAGAAGGGAGTCCTGATTCTGAGCGAGGCCACCGGCGCGGCGCGTGAACTGGGCGAGGCCATCATCATCAATCCCAATGATACCGGCGAGGTTGCCCGGGCGCTGGCCGAAGCCCTGGCCATGCCCCGGTCTGAACAGGTGGAACGCAACCGGGCCATGCGCCAGCGCATCGAGCGCTACGACGTCAGGCGCTGGGCGGAGGACTTTCTCGCGAAATTGCACGATACGGCGACCGCGAAGGCAGGCCCACCCACCCCCCTGCAGGGAGAGGCGAGGAAGAGCCTAGTGGACGGCTTCCGCGAGAGCCGGCGCCGGCTGCTGCTGCTCGACTATGACGGCACGCTGGTCCCCTTTGCCAGAACGCCGCAGGAGGCCAGTCCTGACGAAAACCTGCGCCGGCTGCTGGAGACGCTGGCGCACGATGAACGCAATGAGGTGGTGGTCATCAGCGGCAGGGATAGAGATACCCTGCAGAAATGGTTCGAAGACCTGAAAGCGGGCCTAGTAGCCGAGCACGGCGTGTGGCAAAGAGAAAAGGGCGGAGAATGGGAGAAGCTGGGCGGCCTCAGCGATGAGTGGAAAGAAGAGGTGAGGAGAGTCCTTCAGATGGCGGTGGACAGCATACCTGGCTCGCTAATCGAGGAGAAGGACTATTCCCTGGCATGGCATTACCGCAAGGCCGACCCCAGGATAAGTGGGTTGCGCATCAGGGAGGTGGCCAGCGACCTTCTCAATCTGACGGCCAACTCCAGGTTAAGGGTCCTCGAAGGCAGCAAAGTGGTGGAAGTAAAAAGCGCCAATCTGAACAAGGGCCTGGCATCGCTGAAATGGCTTACCGCCGGCCCCTGGGACTTCATTCTGGCGCTGGGAGATGACCTGACTGACGAAGACACCTTCGCCGTTTTGCCAGGGAACGCCTGGTCTGTCAAGGTGAGACCGGCGGCCACTGCGGCCAGATACGCCCTGGAATCACCGGAACAGGTACGCACCCTGCTGCAGGAACTGGCAGGAAAACCATAACATGAAAATAGCCCTGGTCTCCCCTTACGATTTCGCCTATCCCGGCGGGGTCTGTAATCATATTTCGTGCCTGGCTCACCGCTTCACGGGGCTGGGACACGAGGTAAAAATTATAGCACCTGCCTCCAAGGCCGTGCCCACCCTGGGCGAGCAATTCATACCCATCGGCAAACCCAGGCCAGTACCGGTTAGCGGGTCTATTGCCCGCATTACCCTCTCGCCGTGGCTGGCAAAGCCCATAAAGGCTGTGCTCGAACGGGAGAAGTTTGACATCACCCACCTGCACGAACCGCTCATGCCAATGCTCTGCACCACGGTGCTGCGCCTGTCCAACGTGCCCAACGTGGGCACTTTTCACGCTTCGGGAGGCAAGCCGTGGTACAATTTCGGCACCCCCATAGGGAAGCTGATGCTGAAAAAATGGTTCCGCAAGCTGGATGGCAAAATTGCCGTGAGCCAGCCCGCGCTGGAATACGTGAACAGGTACTTCTCTGACAATTACACCATTATTCCCAATGGCATAGACACGGACCATTTCAGCCCTGCGGCAGAGCCCCTGGAAGAATACATAGACGGAAAGATAAACATACTCTTCGTGGGGCGACTCGAAAAGCGCAAAGGACTGGACTACCTCCTGGCTGCGTACAGGCACGTCAAGAAGGAAATCCCACATTCACGGCTGCTGGTGGTGGGGCCAGGCATCAGGCTGCGCAACAAGTACCAGAAACGTGTCAGGCGGCAGGGCATACCGGACGTGGTCTTCTCCGGTTATTGCTCCTACGCTGACCTGCCCAGGTACTACCGGACCGCTGACATCGTGTGCTGCCCGGCCACCGGGTGGGAAAGCTTCGGCATCGTCCTGCTGGAGGCCATGGCTGTGGGCAAGCCCATCGTCGCTTCGAACATCTCCGGCTACGCCAGCGTGCTGACACACGGCGAGGAGGGCCTGCTTACACCGCCCAAGAACGTACCCGCGCTCAGCCACGCCCTGCTCTCGCTGATAAACGACAGAGAAATCCGGCAGCGGATGGGCGAAAAGGGCATAATCACCGCCGCACAATATAGCTGGGACAACGTCGCCCGGCGGGTGCTGGACTACTACCGGCAGACCATCGCCTCCAGCGGCAAACGCGCCTGAGCTTCCGCCCTAGTCTATTTTCTTGAACTGGCTCTTGTCCGCCCCGCAGACGGGGCAGACCCAATCATCGGGCAGGTCCTCGAAGGCGGTCCCGGACGGAATGTCACCCGCAGGGTCGCCCTGGGCCGGGTCATAGATGTAACCGCAAACCAGACATTCATACCTGGACAATGTAGTCCCCCTTTCCTTGCCCTGCTTATCCTGATGGCTACCGGCCCCGCCGGACCATCTGCTGGCCCTTCCCGCTCAGCACGGAGAACAGCCACGAGGACGAGTCACGGGCAAAATGTGCCGGACCGGCTTTGCACACTCTGGTCATTTTACTACGAACGCCGCCCGCGGGACAAGGCAAGAAACGCGGGGTTTTGTTTGGTTACGGTTGGTAGTTGATGCCCCGCTCCCGTTCTCCTCTCCAGCCGGAATCGCCGGTAAGAAAGCACAGACATTAATGGCTGGAGAGGAGGCAATAGACCGGACAAAAAACGAGAGGACGGGCCTGCGGCCCGCCCCCGTCCGTCAACCGTTCCGGTTGGATAACCTAGCCCAGTATCTCCATGGCTTCCTGGCGATACGCGTCCATCAGATAGGGGATACCGGTAACCCTGGCGCACTCGTCCGTAAGGGACATCAATTCGCGGCGGGTGATGGCCGGCACGCTGAAGCACCTGGCGCCCGCCATAATCTGCTGCAGCCCGATTCTCAGCTTGTCGACGTAGCTGTAAATGCCTATGGCGCCCAGAGGTATGTTCTTCATCTCGCGCGCTCCCACGATGTTCTGCACATCCTCGTAGTTGATAAAAATCTCCTCCGGGGTGGAGCCGAACTGGCCTACGGTGTTGGGCAGCTTCCCTT
>CAZZAU010000072.1:0-1337 GCA_964652725.1 uncultured Dehalococcoidaceae bacterium
AGCCCAAAAATGTGGAACTGGTAAAGCAGCATTTCGCCATGTTCGGGCAGGGCAATGTGCACGCGGCCCTGGAAATACTCTCCGATGACGTGGACTTTCAGTCGCCGGTGAGCCGGAACGCACCAGCAGAGATATCCTGGGCCAGACCGCGGCGGGGCCGGGAGCAGGTGATGGCTCTCTTTCGCGAATTTCTGGAGAAAGTAGAGCTGGAGAGGATGGAGCTGGGGCAGTTCACCGTGCAGGGGGACCGGGTGGTGGTAGAGGGTAGCAACCGCGGCACCGTACGAGCTACGGGTTGCGCCTACGAACACGACTGGATAATGGTGTTCACCATTCGCGGGGGCAAAATCGTGCGCCAGCGTCACTACTACGATAGCGCGGACGTGGCCGTTGCCTTTCATTCGGCGAGTGGAACGCGTTGAAATTAAAGAATGACGGACGCAGGTTCGAGGGAAAAGTGGCGCTGGTTACCGGGGCCGGCCGGCGGCACGGCTTCGGGCGCGCCATTGCGCTGGGCTTCGCCGCCGGGGGAGCGGACGTGGTGGTCAGCAGCCGCCACCGCCCTCCGGGTGAGTTTACCGAAGGAGAGAGGGCGGAAGGTTGGCAGGGGGTTTTCAGCGTGGCGCAGGAATGTCAGTCCTGCGGAGTGAGGGCGATGGCCGTCGCCGCCGATATCGCCGATATCACGCAGGTGAAAGGGATGGTGGAACAGGCCGTAGAAGAGTTTGGACGCATTGATTTTATGGTGGCCAATGCCGGCATATATGTCCAGTCTCCCATCCTGGATTTGCGGGACGAGGACTGGCAGCGGTCGCTGGCCGCCAATCTGGACGGCGTCTTCCATTGCGGCCAGGCCGCAGCCTGCCATATGGTGGCGCGGGGCGGAGGCGGCGTCATTGTGAACATGGCTTCCATCTCCGGAAAGACCGGGCGACCAAATATCGGTGCTTATGCGGCGTCAAAGTTTGGCGTGGTAGGCCTGACGCAGGTTATGGCTATGGAGCTGGGACCGCATAATATCCGGGTCAACGCCGTCTGCCCGGGCAGATTTCTAACAGACCTGACGGAATATGACAGGGCACAGGCGATGGCCCGCGAGCGGAAAATAGACATAATGGAGGCCGGAAAGTTCCTGCACGCCGACGCCATACCTCCGCTGGGGCGGCTGGGCCTGCCCGCCGATGTCGCGGGCGTGGTGCTCTTTCTGTGCTCTGAAGAGGCCAGCTACATAACTGGACAGGCCATCAACGTGGATGGAGGACGGCTCACCGCCCATTGACAGCAGCTCACCTGGCTTATAACATTTGGAGAGTAACCGGGACGGAATCCCGCTGAGA
>CAZZAU010000072.1:1347-7791 GCA_964652725.1 uncultured Dehalococcoidaceae bacterium
ACGAGGCGATGTCCAGACTGAACGCATTTTTCGCACCCAACAAGGTCATCGTGGGCAATGGTGCTATCAGGCAGGCCGGCGCGGAGGTCAGAAAGCTGGGAGGTAGCAGGGCGCTCGTAGTTACCGACCGCGGAGTAGTGCAGGCCGGACTGCTCAGGGGGTTGCAGGAATCCCTGGAGGCAGAAAAGATAGCTTTCGAGGTATTCGACGGCGTGGAGCCGGAGCCGCCGGCACGGGTGGTGGACGATTGCGTCCGGCGAGTTCTGGGCGGCCGTCATGACATTGTAATTGGCATCGGCGGCGGTAGCTCAATGGACGTGGCCAAGAGCGCCGCAGTGGTGGCGGTAATAGGCGGGAAGGTGCTGGACTACGTGGGTGTGGAACGGGTGCCGGGCGGGGGGCTGCCCAGGGTGCTTATTCCCACCACTGCCGGCACCGGGAGCGAGGTTACCAAGGTAACCGTGGTAACCGACGAGGCGGAAAACGACAAGAAGGTGCTCAATAGCGAGTTCCTGCTGGGCAACGTGGCCATCGTCGACCCTGCGTTGACCCTCTCCATGCCGCCAGGCGTAACCGCGGACAGCGGCGTGGACGCACTGGTACATTCCATCGAAACCTACGTTTCCCGTATGGCCACGCCGTTTTCAGATATCCTGGCCATTGAGGCTATCCGGCTCATAGGCAAAAACCTGCCCGTTGCTTTCCGTGAACCCGCAAATATGGAGGCCAGGTTCAATATGTCGCTGGCGGCCACCGTATCCGGGATGGCTTTCACCAGCGGCGGGCTGGGGGCGGTACATGCCCTGGCCTATGTGCTGGGGACGGAATATCACCTCCCGCACGGCCGGACCAATGCCATCATGCTGCCCTACGTGGTGGACTTCAATATACCGGCCAGTCTTCCCAGATACGCCCGCATTGCCAGAGCCATGGATGAAAGCCTGGCTGAACTCCCGGACGCCGAGGCGGCGGGAAAGCTGCCGGGGATACTGCACCGGCTGCTGGAGACGGTGAGCATACCGGCCCGGCTCGCCGACTACGGTATCGGCGGGGACGCGATGCCCACACTGGTTGCTGGCGGCATGAAGCAGAGCCGTCTTTTTGCCTTCAACCCGCGCGACCTCACCGAGACGGATGTGAAGGCCATATACACCGCCGCGCTGTAAACAGATAGCATGCTCAATACTTGCTTCCGCTCCCGGCAGCGCCTGGGCACTCGTTTCCTATTCGGACTGCTAAGCGGGCCGGATTGTTTCGCAGTCGCTTCTTGTTGTCGGAGGAGGGGTCTATGCCCTGTGCTGTAATTACAGGGATTCAGCCTGGCAAACATGGCGAGCTCGGGGACGTAGAGGAAGGCAGGACGCTGGCGCGTCCTGCTCCCGGCCGGCTTCGCTGCCGTGCTGCTCGCCTTTTCCGGCAACTACATCTTTGGCGGTCTGCACAGCTATCTTTGGATGTAATGCGCTACTGCCGGTGAAACCATTGTGAGTTTGGGTCTGTTCGCATCCGGGGCGGAGAACTGCCGGGTGTTTGCGTTGACAAGCAATCGGCTGGCGGATTAACATATCTTAATTATTCTGCAAATAAGATGATGGAGGTCTTTAGTGGGCACTGAAGGTTATCTTAAGTCCCTGAAGGAAAGTATCATCAATCTGGATTTCAGCGGCGTGGTGAAAGCAGCCAAAGAAGCCATGAAAGCGGGCGTTGACCCTGATACGGCCATCAATGAGGGGATGGTGCCGGGTATGACGGTGGTGGGAGAAAAGTTCGAAAGCGGGGAATACTTCCTCTCCGAGCTGGTAGTGGCGGCGGAGGTAATGAAGGAAGGCCTGGACGTGATAACGCCGTATCTGAAGGGGGGCGTGAGCGGGAAGCTGGGCAAGGCGGTGCTGGCCACGGTGGCCGGCGACCATCACGACCTGGGCAAGAACATCGTCGGCAGCCTGCTGCAGGTGCAGGGCTTCCGGGTAATCGACCTGGGCACGGACGTCCCTGCCGAAAGGATTATCGCTGCGGTCCGGGAGCACCAGCCACAGGTGCTGGGACTTTCGGCGCTGCTCACCCTGACCATGCCCAGAATGGGAGAGGTGATTGAGGCGCTGAAAAAGGAAGGCCTGCGGGACAGGGTGAAAGTAATCGTGGGGGGGACGGCATTGACCAGGGAATTCGCCGCCAGCATCGGCGCCGACCATATGGCGGTCAACGCGATGGAGGGGGTCAAGAAGTGCGTGGAGTGGGCGAGCGCCAGAGAGAGGAGGGACTAGAAATGGCCGAAATGACGCGTCGGGAAAGGCTTCTGGCGGCCAGCCACAGGAAGAGGGCGGACAGGTTACCCTTTTTCCATAACTGGCGCCATATGCAGACCGGATGGGCGGAGCGGGAGTGCCGCAACCGCGGGATGGGCATATGCTGGGCGCGCCCCAGCTATGTTACCAGAATCCATGATGTTGACATAACGGAGCAACGGCTCATCAGAGACGGCGCCACGGTTTACCGCCGCACCTATGCCACTCCCGTGGGCAGCGTTTATCTGGACGAGATGAGGGATCCCGGCACCGGAGAGTGGCACGGTATGCGCAGCTGGAGAGACGTGACTCCCTGGCATACGGCGCGGCTGATTAAGGGACCGGAAGACTACGCGGTGGTCAAATACATCGTGGAGCATACAGAGTACGTTGCCGACTACTTCCCCATCGAGCAGGCCAAAGACTGGCTGGGCGACGACGGCATAGTCATCGATGTCCATCCTCACCAGCCCATGCAGATGCTGATGATAGACTGGGTGGGGAGCGAAGAGGGGAGGTTTTTTATCCACCACGCCAGGTATACCGACCTGGTGGAGGACCTCTGCCAGGCCATATCGAAGTCCCGCGAGGCTATGTATGATATCGCCGCCCGGTCTCCGGCGGACATCATCTGGTGCGGGGATAACATCGACGGCGTGCTGGTAAACCCCAGGCTGTTCGAGAAATATTTCATGCCCGAGTATGAAAAGATGGCCGGCATCTGTCATAAGCACGGCAAGCTTCTGGCCAGCCATATGGACGGTAGGGTGGGCGTGCTCAAGGAACTCATCGCCCGGACACCGCTTGACATAATAGAGGCGCTGCACCCCCCGCCGATGGGCGACCTGCCCATCGGTGAAGCGCTGAAAGCCTGGCCGGACAAGGTGGTCTGGGTGGGCTTTCCGGGGAACGTCTACTCGATGGGGCCCGAGGCCACCCGGAAGCATACGCTGGACCTGGTCAGGGAGGTTATTCCCGGGGACCGGCTGTGCATCGCCATGTCCACGGAGAACATTGTCTCCAATGAGAACCTGCTTACGGTGACATCGGTGCTGGAGAACGCCAGGTTGCCTCTCACCGGAGAGAATATAGACCGCATCGAGAAGTCTTTATCCTAGCGGAGAGAAGCCGTGACGCGGAAAATTGCCGGAAACCAGGAGCTGGCAGGGCTACTCGATAGGGTGGCTACGGAATACAACGAGTACCGCTCTCCGGAAGCGACGGCGCGTGTGCGGCGGGTAACGGCTGCCGCATTTGATGTGGAGTTCACCTGTCCCTTCTGCCGTAGCTGCGGCGCCTATGACTACTTCGATGATTTCAAGGTATATCTCGAAGACTCCGGCGTAAGCGCCCGCATTGCGCAAGTCAGGCCGGTCGCACGGGGGGCTGTGGTTACCTTTGCGGTAATCAAAAGTCCGGCGTAGAGCAACTGATGAAAGACATCAAGCTGCTGTGCTGGAACGTAAACGGCATCAGGTCGGCGTACAGGAAAGGCTTGCTGGAGTGGCTGGAGAAAGAATTGCCGGATATCTTCTGTGCGCAGGAGACCAGGGCCACTCCCGAGCAGCTCGATGACGCCCTTAAGAACCCGCGCGGCTACCATGCCTACTGGAACTACCCGGAGAAGAAGGGCTACGGCGGGGTGGCCACGTTCAGCAAGGAAGAACCGCTCCATGTCCAGACCGCCATCGGCATCGAGGAGTTCGATGTCGATGGCAGGGTCATAATCGCCGGGTACCCCGCTTTCACTCTGCTGAATGTCTATTTTCCCAACGGAAAGAAAGACGAGACCAGGCTCAAGTACAAGATGGACTTCTATGACGCCTTTTTCGACTTCGTGGAGTTGCGGCGTAAGAAGGGGGAGAAACTGGTCATCTGCGGCGATTACAATACCGCGCACAAAGAGATAGACATCGCCCGACCCAAGGAAAACTCCAAAGTATCGGGATTCCTGCCTATGGAGCGGGAGTGGCTGGACAAGCTGGTGGCGCACGGCTACGTGGATACCTTCCGGCACTTCCGCAAGGAGCCTGACCAGTACACCTGGTGGGACCTCAAGACCAGGGCCAGGGAGAGGAATGTGGGCTGGAGGATAGACTACTTTTTCGTTACGGAGAACCTGCTGCCCCAGGTCAAAGATGCCTTCATACTGTCACAGGTGATGGGCTCAGACCACTGTCCCATCGGCATCATATTGCAAGTGGAGTAATTTTTAGGGAGGCGGTCCGATGTCAGATAAGACTCAGTTTCCCGGCCCCGGCGTTGAGCTGACCCATCTCCTGGTGGTTAGTGATATTGCCCGCTCACGGTCTTTCTACAGGGATGTGCTCGGGGCTTCAGTATACCGGGAGTATGGTGGGACGTCCTGCGTTTTGAACTTTCAGGGGAACTGGCTGCTGCTGGTTACCGGGGGCGGCCCGACCGAAGACAAGCCCGGTGTGACCTTTGCCCCTCCCTCCGACCCCGACCTGGTGAGCCATGAGCTGACCATCCGGGTGCCTGAATGCCAGGCGGCCTATGAAATACTGAAGTCC
This sequence comes from uncultured Dehalococcoidaceae bacterium, assembly GCA_964652725.1. Lineage (GTDB taxonomy): Bacteria > Chloroflexota > Dehalococcoidia > Dehalococcoidales > RBG-16-60-22 > CAZZAU01. Next base: position 6,167 of record CAZZAU010000072.1, read on the forward strand.
AGAGGGGCCGGGTTTCTCACCCCGCCGGTTAACCGGGGCTACGAAATCAGGTGCTTCTTCCGCGACCCTGACGGACACTTGTTGGAGATAAGCGAATACCGGCCGTAGTAGTTCTGATGCCGCTGGCATAAAATAAGAGGCGACGGGCGGATTCGAACCGCCGAATAGGGGTTTTGCAGACCCCCGCCTTAAACCACTTGGCTACGTCGCCCTGGAGCGGAAGACGAGATTCGAACTCGCGACCTCCTCCTTGGCAAGGAGGCATTCTACCGCTGAACTACTTCCGCCCGTTCTATATGGTGCCGAAGGGGAGACTTGAACTCCCACGAGCTTTCGCTCACTAGCCCCTCAAGCTAGCGCGTCTACCAATTCCGCCACCTCGGCACACCCTGGCAGGAGTGGGAGGACTCGAACCCCCGACCGGCGGTTTTGGAGACCGCTGCTCTACCAGACTGAGCTACACTCCTGCGAATCTAAATACTATGGTCTACTAGACATAACTGAAATGATTGGCGTTAATTTGGCGTTATTTTTTCGAGCGCCGTTCTTCCCCGCCGGTAATATCTCATCCAGTAACGCCATAGCATCCTCTTGCATCCCTTCAATTATATGAAAATATGTATCCATTGTAAAGGCTACCGAGCTATGCTCCAGGGTTTCAGAGATGACTTCAGGCTTCGCCTCCCTTAGTAACATCAAGCTGGCGAAGGTATGCCTCATTTCATGGAAGCGGACATTCTCCAGTCCGGCTTGCCTGGCCGTTCTGTTGAAGGAATGAGAGAGTACGCCGGGATCGATGGGCCTACCTTCAACCGAGGGAAAAACGAGGCTGTCCAGGGTAAGCGGCTTTCCTAACTGCCAGTATAGCGATTCCCTTTCCGCTCGATATTCCTTAAGGAATAATGCCAGTTTCGGCGTCATGGCTACACAGCGCCGGCTGTGTTCCGTCTTGGGCTCTTTGAACTGGCAGACGCCCCGGCGCTTGTATAGCACCTGGCTAACCGAGATTGAAAGCAGATCGAGGTCAACATCACGCCACCTTAAGCCCAGCAGTTCGGCCTGTCGCAAGCCGGTGCTGACGGGCAATTCCCTGATTATGAGAAGCTCATTCCTGCCGACACAAGCGTAACTGCTCACCTTGACACCGTGGAAGCGGTCAAGGCGATTGCCTCACTCAAAGCCCTGACGGATAGCAAATCCTATCCGCTAGGCCTGACCCTTGACGGCGGGTATATCACCATGTCCAGCCCTGATGAGGGCGGGGGCAAGGTGAGAATTGAAGGGGCATACCTGACAGCAGCCTTGAAAGCCTGTGGCGGCATGGTGGACTTCAAGCTCACCGATGGCAAGTCGCCAGTCCTGTTTACTGCCGACGGTTACCAGCTTGTGGCAATGCCGATGATGACCAATGGGGCAAATCAGCAAGCCAAAGCGGGATAAGGCGGAAGCCGAGCCGACCACTACCGAGCAAGCCGAGCCAGAAGCCGAAGCGTAGCCGAACGAGGGAAAAAGTAGCTGTAGCCTAAAGAACGCTCGACCAAGCACAAACGACTACAGGAAGGCGGCTTGCGCCGCCTTTTCCCCTGTAAACACTGCCACGCTGGGGGGTCTGTGGTAAAAAATAA
>CAZZAU010000073.1:0-1738 GCA_964652725.1 uncultured Dehalococcoidaceae bacterium
CGAAGGAGGACGTCGAGTGGCTGATCGACGCCTTCGCGAGCGCGGCGGAGCGAGCGCGGCGAGCCGGATTCGACGGCGTGGAGCTGCACGCCGCCCACGGCTATCTCATTGACCAGTTCCTGTCCCCCACCTGCAACAAGCGGAAGGACAGCTATGGCGGGGATGTGCGGGGGCGGGCGCGCTTCCTGCTGGAGATAATCAGAGCGGTCAAGGACAGAGTGGGCGCGGACTATCCGGTGTGGATGCGTTTCGACGGCAAGGAATACGGGACTGACGGGATAACTCTGGAGGACGCCCGGGAGACGGCGCGCCTGGCGGAGCAGGCCGGCTTGATGGCCATGCACGTCTCCTCCTGGGGGCCATACAGTCCGGTCAACATTACCACTCCCACCTTTACCACTGCCGTGCTCGAGGAGTTGGCGGCGGGCATCAAGCAGGTGGTGAGCGTGTCGGTAATCGCCGTGGGCAGGATAACGCCCGAAGATGGCGAGAGGATTCTTGCCGAAGGCAAGGCCGACCTCATAGCTATAGGCAAGGGACTACTGACCGACCCGGACCTGCCGGCAAAGGCGGCGGCGGGAGACATAGATGACATAAGACCCTGCATAGTGTGTATGAACTGCCGGGACGACCTGCGCCGGCCGGAGGTGGTGGGAATAAGGTGCTCGGTGAACGCAGCCCTGGGCAGAGAAAGGGAAAGCGAAATAACGCCGGCCGGGAAGCCGGTAAAGTTCCTGGTGGTGGGTGGTGGACCGGCAGGGATGGAAGCGGCCAGAGTGGCGGCACTGCGGGGGCACCGGGTGACGCTCTGGGAAAAAAGGTCGAGGTTGGGCGGGCAACTGGTGCAGGCTGCCATTCCGCCGCACAAGGACAGGATAGCGCCGCTGACCGGCTACCTGGAAACCCAGCTACGGAAGCTGGGTGTCAGCGTTGTGCTGAATAAGGAAGCCACCGGTGCCTCCATCAGGGAATTCGCTCCTGAGGTGTGCATACTGGCCACCGGGGTGGTGCCGCTGGTGCCGGAGTTAGCGGGGCTGGATGGGGGGAAAGCGGTGCTGGCAGGCGATGTGCTGGAAGGGAAGGTGGTAGTGGGGCAAAAGGTGGCCATCATAGGCGGAGAGCTGGTGGGCTGTGAGACGGCCGAGTTCCTGGCCGACCAGGGAAAAGAGGTGACGGTGATGCGGCGGGGTGGGGATATGGCCCTGGGTGTGGGGCCAAGCATCAGGCCCTATCTGCTGAGCAGACTGGCGGAAAAAGGCGTAACGATGCTGACCGGAGTCAGGTATCGCCAGGTTACGCCTGACGGCGTTCTGATTACAACGAAGGAAGGCGGGGAACGGACAGTCGCCGCGGATACGGTGGTCCTGGCGGCGGGCTCGTTGCCCGGCAATTCTCTCTATCAGGAAATTAAGGACAGCGTTTCCGGAGTGTACTGCATCGGCGACTGCGTTGAGCCGCGCACCATCCGCGATGCCATCGCTGAGGGGTTCAAGGTCGGATTGCAGGTCTAACAATGAAACAGGAGGTCGGCCATGACAGGGCAACCTATTAACGTAGCGGGGGCGCTTCCCGGGGTACCTTATTCGCCGGGGATGAAAGCCGGGGGGTTTATCTTTGTCTCCGGGCAGGTGGGACACGTGGACGGTCAGGGCAACAGGCTGGAGGGCGTGGAAGCGCAGACCCGGCAGGTACTGGAGAATATGCAAAGGGTGCTGCAGGCTGCGGACGCCTCTATGGC
>CAZZAU010000073.1:1748-7790 GCA_964652725.1 uncultured Dehalococcoidaceae bacterium
ACTTCGCCAGGATGAACGAGGTCTATAAGGGCTACTTCGCCGGAAACCTGCCCTCTCGCTCCACGGTAATCGTGGCCGCGCTGGCGCGCCCCGAAATAGTGGTAGAGATAGAGTGCATAGCCTATAAACCGTGATTTTAACCCAATCGGAGAGGAGAGCAGCAAGTTGCGTAAAGTCATCATTACCGCCGCGCTGACCGGCGCCGGCGGGGGCAAGGCAGGCAATCCCAATCTGCCCGAACAACCGGATGAGATCATCAAGCAGGCGCTGGAGTGCCGCGAGGCGGGGGCAGCCGTGGTACACTGCCACGCCCGGGACAAGAGCGGAAAGAATACCATGTCCCTGGACGTGTTCCGGGAGATTCACGACGGCATAAAGAGCGCCAGCGACCTCATCGTGCAACTGAGCACCGGCGGCGGCCCCACTTTGCCCGTGGAGGAGAAGATCGGCCCGCTTTCGCTCCGACCGGAGATGGCCACCCTAAACACCTTCCTGGCGGTGCTGAACCCATGCGGCCAGGAAGTCCCCGCCATCTACGCAAGGTCGGAGATAGAGTTCACCGCGCAGCGCGCCCGGGAGATGGGAGTCAACCCCGCCATCGCCATTCTGAATTTCACCTGTATCCAGGAGGCGGAAAACTTGATAGAGAAAGGGCTGGTGGACAGGCCCTATTGTATGGACGTCGGTCTGAGTCTGCCGGCACAGGGCATCATCAAAGGCACTCCGCGCAATCTCATCGACATGGTGGGGAGGTTGCCGGAAGGCTCGCTGTTCAACGTCTCGGCTCACGGCGATGCCGAGCTGCCGCTGACCACCATGGCCCTGGTGCTGGGCGGTCACGTCCGGGTGGGTATGGAAGATAATATCTTCTATGCTCCGGGGAGACCCGCGGCGAACAATGCCGAGCTGGTGGCGAGGACGGCGCGCATCATCCGCGAGCTCAACCTGGAAGTGGCCACCCCGGACGAGGCCCGGGAGATACTGCACCTAGGGCGCTGAGCCCGGCGGAGACAGGCAGGAGGGTACTTCCTTGTTTTCTTCCGCTCCGGTCAGTTTTTTGTCAGGACGTCAAAGGCCAGCCGGTGGTTGACCTCTTCCTGAGATGGTGGCTGCGTACCGCGCGTTACCCGTGGTCGCGGCTGCGGCGGCGTCTTTTTGAACGGAAATACACCACGCTGGCCCTGCCGCCGGTCGGCTCTCTGGAAGACATCGAGGCGTGTCTGCGCCGGGTTACCTGGACAATGGATGGCCCCCTGCACCTGTTCGATGCCATCAGCTATCCGCACACCGTTTGGGCCAAAAAGAAGGATGACTGCGATGGCTTTGCCGTGCTGGCGGCGGCATTGCTTAAAGTATGGCGGCCCGCTGCACGGCCGGTGCTGGTTACCGCTATGCTACGCCCGATGCGGAAAAGCCATACCGTGTGCGCCTTTATGGCGGACGCAGAGGAGCTGTGGTTCTTCGACAACTTTTCCCTGCGCCGGGGCCGGTATCGGAGCTACGGCGAAATCGCTGGGGAGGTGGGGAGAGCGGACAGGTTGGTGTGCTGGGACGTGGCCGACCCGGAAACGCTGCGAACGCATGAGTTCCACCTTGCGGCGCAGACGTAGGGGGTGTGCTGGCCGGACTATTTCCCTTTTATGGCCTCCCCGGCCGCCCGAACGATATCTTCCACGGACATTCCGTACTTGTCGAGCAGGGAGTCGAAGTCCCGGGACGTCTCGGTGAAGGTATCGGCGATGCCCACCCTCTTCACTGGCACCGGCAGCTCTCCTGAAAGGACCTCGGCGACGGCGCTGCCCAGGCCGCCGATGATGGAGTGCTCCTCGACGGTGACCACGGAGCCGGTCTCTGCGGCGCATTTCAGCACCAGAGAGGTGTCCAGTGGCTTGACAGTGTGCATATTGACCACCCTGGCGCTGATGCCCTGAGAGCCCAGTATGTCGGCGGCTTCCAGGGAGCGGCTGAGCATGTGGCCGTTGGCCATTATGGTGACATTGCTGCCATCGCGTACCACCACCCCCTTGCCGATTTCCACCCGGTGGCTCTCATCGAAGATAACGGGCATCTCGGCGCGGCTGAGCCTGATGTAAACCGGCCCGTTATGCTCCGCCATCGCCGGCACCATCTGCTTCGCCTCCATGCTGTCCGAAGGGACCAGGATGGTCATATTGGGCATGGCGCGCATTATGGCCACATCCATGATGGAGTGGTGGGTGGGCCCGTCCTTGAAGTTGGACAGCCCGGCGAAGCTGCCCACCAGCTTCACGTTGGTCTCGGCGTAGGCCACGCAGGTCCTTATCTGCTCGGTGGCCCGCAGCAGCAGGCCGGCGAAGGTGCTGGCGAAGGGTATCATTCCCGCCAGGGCAAACCCCACCGCGGTGTCCACCATTCCCGCCTCGGCGATGCCGACATTGAAGAAACGCTCCGGGTACTGCCCGGCGAAAGAAGTGGTCATCACCGACGAGGAGACGTCTGCGGTCAGCACCACCACTTTGGGATTGACCGCGCCGTATTCTACCAGAGCTTCCCCGAACACCTTTCGGGCCATCTGCATCTCTCTAGTGACCATTTCTGCTCAGCTCCTCCATCGCCTGCTTGTATTCATCCTCGGTGAGGGAGCGACCGTGCCAGGCGGCCTGCCCTTCCATGAAGGACACGCCCTTGCCCTTGACGGTATGGGCGATTATCACCGTCGGCTTATCCTTGCTCTGGCGGGCACGGTCCAGCGCCTCCAGTATCTCGGCCATATTGTGCCCGTCAATCTCCAGGGCGGTCCAGTTAAACGATTCCCATTTCTGCTTCAGTGGCTCCAGCGGCATGATTTCCTCTATGGTGCCGTCCAGTTGCACGCCGTTGTAATCGATGATGGTGACAAGCTTTGCCAGCTTGTACTTGGCGGCCAGCATGGCGCCTTCCCAGAGGACGCCGGCCTGGCACTCGCCGTCTCCGGCCAGCACGTAGGTATAATAGTCTAGCCCCTGAAGCTGTCCGGCCAGACAAAGCCCGGCCGCGATGTTTATGCCGTGGCCCAGCGCGCCGGAGGTCATCTCTACCCCCGGGGTCTTCAGGCGGTCGGGGTGGCCCTGCAAACAGCTGCCGATGCAGCCCCAAGCCTGCAGCTCTTCGATGGGCATATAGCCGCGCCTGGCCAGCGCCGCGTAGAGAATAGAGCAGGCGTGCCCCTTGCTCAGGATGAAGCGGTCCCTGCTTTCCCAGCCCGGGTTGGCCGGGTCGAGGCGCATATGGTGGAAGATAAGGGCGGAAATTATCTCGGCAGGGGAGAGGGAGCCGCCGGGGTGCCCCTGACCGCGGCAGTGTATCATCTCGATGACATCTCTGCGTAGCTGCCAGGCGGTGCCGGTCAGCTCTTTTAAAAGGTCGGCGGAATAATCGGTGCTGGAAACCATATCTGCAACCTCCTCAATACTTCGGCAGCAGGACTATCCTATGCTGTGACCTGCCTTTTTGTCAAGTGCTCTTGCGGAGGTTGTTATCAACCCTCGTCCCTTTGCATTTGAGTCCCCGTTCAAAAAGGGAAACGGGTCGCCTCCCTCTGTTGAAAAGAGGAAAGTTCTCCATAGTTAAGCCCGGTCCGGCAGGTACGCTTTGGGGAACCTGGCCACCACCGTATAGTTCGGGTCCACAATGTTGCCGATGCGTATGGTGACGCCCTGGGACATCACCTGGAATGCCTCCCACTTCTCGAAGCCATAGTCGGCAACCAGCCACCTGACCATCTCCGCCAGGGCGATGCGCACGCAGTCCATAAGCGGCCTGGCGCTGCCCGTGGTCATTATATGGGTCTCGTTCTCCAGGCGGGGCCAGTCGAAGCTCTTGTCTTTGAGCACCTCCAGCTTCAGGGTAACCTCGGCGGTGGTTTCCAGGGCTACCCCGCATATCTCTCCGTCACCCTGGGCGGCGTGAACATCGCCGAAGGCGAAGCAGGCGCCGCTCACCCACACAGGAAGGTAGAGGGTGGCGCCCTCTCCGGTCTCCACGCAGTCCATATTGCCGCCGTATTCGCCGGGGGTCAGCGACGGCTCGACGCGGCCGAACCGGGGTGCCACGCCGATGGAGCCCAGGAAGGGATGGAGGGGGATTTCGATTCGCTTCTGCCGGCTGGCCTTAAGCTCCAGGGTGCCGGTGCTGCGCTCCAGGTCGAGTCGCCAGTCGAACCTGGTCTCCGGCACCGGCTCGTTGAGGAAGAGCTCCTTGCCCGGCCCCTCCCCGGTCATAAAGCCGAAGTGGGCGCGATGCCTGGACCAGGCGGAAGCGCGGTTGAGCCGTATCTTCTGGATGTGCACCGCCAGCGCGTCTCCCGGCTCCGCTCCCGCTACGTAAACCGGCCCCACCAGCGGGTTGCGCTCGCACAGCTCGGTGCCGCGGCCTTTTGCTTTTTTCTCTTCGGGCATGGGCTCCATATGCTCATTAAAGCCTGCGGCATCGCGCGTTCGAGCCACCATCGTGTCCCCGCTCTGCACCGTCAGGGCGGGCGGGTTCGGTCCGAAGGTGTAATGGTAGATTTGGGGCTCCAGCCTGTGAAGATTGTCAGCCATATTCGCTCCTATCTCTCCTCAGGGTATGCTGTCCACATCCATGAAGGCCGGGTCGTGCATGGCGATAAGAATGTCCGCCAGCCCCTTGATGCGCAGGGTGCTCTCGAAGGCCTTCACTATATCTATGTGGGTGCCCGGCGGAATGACCGGCATCAGGCGGCGGATGTTTTCCGGAGGGTTGAAGTTCTCCGGCACGCAGCAGAAGCCGCTGATAACGGCCCTGCCTTTTTCCGTCTGCACGCTCACCGCTTGCGTCCCTGCCGAGTGTCCGGGCGCCGGGATGAGCTCGATGCCGGGACAGACCTCATAATGCCCGTTTATGAGGAAGAAGTTGAGACCGATGAGCAGGTCCGGCTTGTAGCTCAGCCCGGTCAGGGGGTGGGGGGCGAGGGCGAACCTCAGCTCGTCCTCCTGCACCAGCACTCTGGCGTTGTTGCAGCGGTGGGTGTTGGCGCAGTGGTCCCAGTCCAGATGGGTCTGTATGACGATGTCTATGTCCTCCGGCTTCAGGCCTACTTTGCCCAGGGCCTCGTCAAAGGTCATTATTTTCTGTGCCGGGAAACCGCGGTAGCTGGTGGCCAGTTCGGCCTCGGTGCCGGTATCCACCAGTATGTGCTTGTCGGCTCCTTCTATATACCAGCAGTAGGTAGGGGCCTGGAACTTCTCGCCGTAGCGGTGACGGTACATGAAAATGCCCAGGTCTACCTCCATTTTGACCAGCGGCAGGGGCCTGATGCGGTATGTTTTCACTGTGACCTCCTTGTGCCTGTGATTATTATATATAGCAAGCGGGGGCAAAAAGCTCGCCCTTTGCACTCCGGCGCAAAGCAGCCCCATTATACTATATTGTGCTGAAATTGACAGGAAACCCGCCGCCTGATATTATCCTCTGCAATGACAGGGAGGTGAATGATGGTAAAGCGTATCCAGCACTTCGGCCTGACTGTTAGCGACCTGGATGAGGCGCTGCATTTTTTCTGCGACCTGCTGGGCATGGAGGCGGCGCCGGTGCGGGAGACCTCCGGAGAGCGCCCGGAGATAATCCTGGGCATACCTGGCGTTTCGTTGCGGCTGGCCGTGGTGAAGGTGCCCGATGGCAACAATATCGAGCTGATACAGTACCTGGCGCCGAAAGGCCAGAAGCTGGACCTCAGGACGTGCAATCCGGGGGTGCCGCACATCTCCTTCGTGGTGGATGATATCGAGGCGATGGTCAAGAAGCTCACCGCCGCGGGAGTAATCCTGGTCAATCCGCCTTACTGGGGAGGCGAAAGCGTGGCCGGTTCCGGGTGGGGGGTGTGTTTTCTGCGCGGGCCGGACGGCATTTCCGTAGAGCTGATGCAACCGCCCCGATAGTTCTATCTGTACTCGACGGCGGAAAGAGTGTTTCGCAGGTTGCTAAATGCCTGGCGCAGGTGCTGCGTCTGTTGCTCAAGGCGCGACCGGTTCAAAGAAGGGTCGATCAGCGCTCTCCTTATTTCCT
>CAZZAU010000074.1:0-7729 GCA_964652725.1 uncultured Dehalococcoidaceae bacterium
GCCGTGCCACAACCGAAAGCCGCTATGCGTCTGATGAAATCCCGCCTCGATTTTTAATGTGCCGGCCACCACCGAGAAGCGTCTACCATATATTGTAGGCCATAGCGGCGAACATGGCAAAGGAGCGGGGGCTCTCTTTACTTCTGGTGTATTCACGCCATTAGCCCTTCTTTTTCCCTCTTAGCCCGATAAGGCTAGTATGTACCTCTGTAGGGTGTTTACGCTTCCTCAGTCTCGGTCTGTTAGTCATATAATGCCTACGCACAATCGGTCTAACTAATGGCTCCCGTTCACTAATAACAACCACTTTTTCAGGAGTAGTCAGCACTTCTACTTTAGGCTCGGTATTACAGATAACGTCTGCCCATGATTTGCGTAGATAGCTTATACCAGCTTCTTCAGCAGGAGTCCTGCCACCTAAATATTCATGTGGACGTATGAAATTGTAATAGGCAAGAAAACCGTCTGCAAACTGGATAGCTGACTCTATGCTCTTCAGACCACGCATGACTTTTGTACGTGATTTGAGCGTGTTATGGAAGCGTTCTATAAGGCTGGTGTTATCCTCTTTTAGCACTTTGAACGGCCCACCTAGCCAATGCTCCGTATCTGCTCCAAATGCTTGCTCAATGCCGTCCAGATACGAGTTATTACGGTCAGTCTTAACTACTTTCGGATTCTTGCTTGCGCGCTCAGCAGCAGCTGCCATCAACCCTTTAGCATCTTCCGTAGTACGGGACACGGCTACTCGTGAGGCCAACATAAAACGGGTCTTCTCGTCTATAATATCGTACAGCCAAATGTTGGCTCCATCTATGCGTAAAACCGTCTCATCGGCAGTCCAAATGTCACCTACGTCTGGACGATAGTTTTTAAAGTTATCAATAGCCTCATCAGTGTATTTGGTAATCCACCCATAGACAGTTTTGGTAGACGGCTGGTTGTGATATTGTACCAAGTGACTTTTGCAAATAGCACCAATGCTTTTACCTTCGTAATAATCGTTCAGAGCATCAATTATTTGGTCAGTAGAGGTCTTCATTCGGAACAAGCGGTCATCTGCGCTAAACTTGCGATGACAGTCTTTGCAGATGTACTTCTGGATGCCTTCCACTTTGCCATACTTGGAGACGTTTACAGAACCACAGTATTTACAAATAATGCTACTACTACTCATACTTTGCTCCTCGCCAAAGTTGCAGTAAGCGTCTACCCAGAACCTTCTTACAGTCCTTAATTCCCTGTTCCATCTTCTCTTCAATCTGGACTCTAGATGCCAGCCAAGCTGTTTTTGCTTTAGCATTCTCAGGATTCAACGTATGATTTATAATCATCTCAGCCTCCTTCTTCTTCAGCTCGACGAAACCATCTACAGACGTATGCACTAGTGCATCAGGTATCTTTGCTTTCAGGGTTTCCAACTTGTTAAGTGCTGGCGCAAGTTGTCCTATCTTCTTTTAAACTCAGGATTGTGCAAACCATAATACAGACTTATTGCCATAAACATCCCCTCCGTCCTATCTGGATAATTGTTAAGCAGCATCTGATAGTTGCCCTTCATAGATAAGTAATGTTGCTCATAGTAGTCCAATGGAAGCTCTAAGATTTCTGCTCTCACGTCATCTACCTGAGTTTCAATTTCAGCCATTGTTGCTCTTAATTCTGCAATACTTTCGCGCCTCTCCTGCAAATCAGTCGAAATCGACTTTTCCTGCCTGTCCCTTCTCACACTTTTGTAAGAACGCCAGACTACCAATGAAAATAGAATAATTATCACCCATGACTGCCAGCCGAGCCACCCAGCCCAACCAAGTTGCCAAGTAGCAATAGCTACAGCAGCCAGCCCAAGCGGGACACCGAAACGAGCAGGAATGTATTGAGCCACTACACCTGCTCCCATCCACAAGAGAGCTTGCCAGATATCAGATGCCTGTATACTGCTTTGCATAACTCTATTCTACACATCTTTACACCCCAAGTAAATAGTGCCGGAGCGGGGCAAATGTCCGGTAACCTCCTCCATGTTTAACTTCCACAGAGGTAAAAAAAGGCGGCGCCCTTCCGGGCGCCGCCTCCAGTGCCGGTATCGCTGACCGCAGTCTTACTTCATACTTTATCCAGGATGCCCAGGTCCGGGTTGTCCAGCATTGCCGCTGCCCGCCGGGCCGTCCTGGCCACAATGCGGGCGCAATGCTCGTGAATGCCAAGCTCCTGCATCCACGCCTTCTGCCAGGGGATTTCTCGGCTCAGCTCGGTCCCCATAAACGCCCGGCGTATATCGCGGCAGATGATACTGCCGAACTCCCTCTCGAACCACTTGCCCAGCTTGGCCACCGGCTCCAGGGCGGCATATTCTATCTCGATAGCCTTCTCCGGCGCCCCCTGCAGAGCTCCCACTTCCCGGCCGTACTTCATTCCCAGCGCCAGGGCGGCACCGGTCAGTGCCCCGCACACCGAGCGCAGGCCCCCCACTCCGCCGGCGAGGCCTATGGACGCCTTCGCCATCATCTCGTCCTGCATGCCATACGCTTCCTGGATGGCCAGCAGGGCGCACTGGGCGCAGCCGTGGTAGACATCCACCAGCACATAGGCCCGCTTTTCCACCCCGTCCAGCCTCGCCCTGTCAATGCCCGTTGTATTCTCAGCCATCAAGACCTCTCCTTCCAGGCATCTCCCCCGGCCTGACGCCAGAAGATACCCGCCGCTTTCCGGCGCACGTTTGCGCCGGCTCAATGTCCCGAACAAGGAAAACGCCGGCCGCCGGCCTAGCGGTCGATGAAAAGCTGGCCCGCCTTGGCCAGGTTGGACTTGCTGTACTCCACAATGTCCACGATTACCGAGTCCGCCGGCGCATCGAAGTGCTTGACCACGGCATCGGTAATGTCCTTTACCAGCTTCCTCTTCTGCTCGACAGTTCTGCCCTCGGCTGCTTTGACCGTTATCAGCGGCATGGTACTCCTCCTTTCTCTGTTCAGTTACTGAATTTAGCACTTTGCCGGGCGCAGGTCAATCCGGCAATGGAGGGTTCAGTCTGGTTATGCCGGTAAAACCCGATTGAGCACCATTTCCAAAATTCCCGCCGGATGCGCTATACTCAGGAGAGACTTATCCACCCCCTGGAGATATCAGAACGCCGGAGGTGAAGTCCATGCGAGTTATAGACGCCGTCATAGAGGTACTGAAACGGGAGGGGGCGGAATTTCTGAGTTGCTATCCCACTACCCCCCTCATCGATGCCGCCGCCGAGGCGGACCTCAAGCCCATCATCTGCCGGCAGGAGCGCGTTGGCGTGGGCATCGCCGACGGCTACAGCCGCGTGTCCAACGGCAGGCGCATCGGCGTCTTTGCCATGCAATACGGCCCCGGCGCTGAGAACGCCTTCTCCGGTGTGGCCACCGCCTTCAATGACGCCGTGCCTGTCCTCCTCCTGCCCACCGGCGCCCCCATGGATAAAGCGGGGCTGGTGCCCTACTTCGACTCGGTTCGGGGCTACGCCCCGGTGGCTAAATGGACGGAGAGGATCAATCTGAGAAGCAGAGTTCCCGATATTATGCGCCGCGCCTTTTCCCTGCTGCGGATGGGCCGCCGGGGCCCGGTGCTGGTGGAAATCCCCGCCGACATCGCCACCCAGGAAGCGGAACCTTTTGCCTACCAGCCGGTCAGGACCACCTGTGCCGCCGGTAACCCCAGGGACATTGACGAGGCCGCCGGGGCGCTGGTGGAGAGCCGGAACCCGCTGCTTCACGCGGGCCAGGGGGTGCATTACGCCGAAGCCTGGGACGAACTCCGCGAGCTGGCGGAGCTGCTGCAGGCACCGGTTATGACCACCCTGCTTGGTAAGAGCACCTTCCCGGAAGACCATCCCCTCTCGGTGGGGGTGGGTTACCGTATGCTGTCCGGGCCGGCCGCCCATTTTCTGAACAAAGCAGATCTGGTCTTCGGCATCGGCTGCAGCTTCTCCCGCCACCACCAGTCCCGCCAGATTCCGGATGGCAAGACAATCATCCACCTTACCAATGCCGACAGCGACCTCAATAAGAGCTATGACACCCGCTATCCTATCTTGGGAGACGCCAAACTCACCCTGACCCGGTTCATCGAGGCGGTAAAAGACCGCCTGGGCAAGGAGGGAAGGCGGGGCAACCCTGCCACGGCAAACGAAATAAAGAAAGTCAGGGACGAGTGGCTCCAGGAGTGGATGCCCAGGCTGACCTCCGACGAGGTGCCCATGACCCCGTACCGGGTGATCCGGGAGCTTATGCGCACCATAGACCCCGCCCAGGCAATGGTTACCCACGACTCCGGAGGCCCCCGGGACCAGCTGGCGCCGTTCTATTGCGCCACGGTGCCGCACAGCTATCTGGGGTGGGGCAAATCCCACGCCCTGGGCACCGGGCTGGGCCTGATAATGGGCGCCAAGCTGGCGCAGCCTGATAAGACGGCCATTCACTATATGGGAGACGCCGCCTTTGGCATGGTGGGGATGGACTTCGAGACGGCGGTCCGCCACAGCATACCTATCATCGCCATGGTGATGAACAACTCCACCATGGCGGTGGAGGTACCCCATATGGTCGCCTCCCACGAGAAGTACCGCGCCCGGGACATCGGCGGCGAGTATGCGAATATGGGGCGGGCTATGGGCGGCTACGCGGAGCGCGTGGAGACGCCGGCGGATATCATCCCCGCCATCCAGCGCGCAGTGATGGTGACACAGGAAGAAGGCCGCCCGGTGTTGCTGGAGTTCATCACCGGTGCCGAGACCGCGGTGCCCAACTTCACGGCATAGCGGGACGGCCTGCCGTATCGAGCTAGAAATAGAACCGTAGCTTGAGTTTGGAGGTAGACAAATGACCGAGCGAATCGCGGTGGTGGGAGCGGGGGCAATCGGGGCTGCCATCGGGGCCTATCTGCTCAGGGAAGGGAATGACATTACCCTGATTGACCCCTGGGCCGCCCACGTGGAGAAAATGAAGGCGGACGGGCTGACCCTTACCGACCTCAACGGCGAGTTTACCGTGAGGCCGAAGGCGCTGCACATCAGCGACGTCATCAATATCCGGGAGCCGTTCGACATCGTTTATCTGGCGATGAAATCGTTCGATACCAGGTGGGCCACCTACCTGATAGAGCCGTTCCTGAAACCCGGCGGCTTCGTCCTTCCCGCCCAGAACTCCCTCAATGACGAGCTGGTGGGCAGCATCGTGGGCTTTTACCGCACCGTGGGCTGCGTACCGGCCATCAGCGTGGGCATCTACGAGCCGGGCCACGTCATCCGCACCGACCCCCTCACCCTCGCTTTTGACGTGGGTGAGCTCCACGGCGTGATTACCTCCAGGGTGCAGAAGGTGGTCAAGGCGCTACAGGCGGTCGGTCCCAGCCATGCCACTGCCAATATCTGGGGAGCGCGCTGGTCCAAGCTGGTCATCAACTGCATGAACAACGCTCTGGCCGGCCTCATCGGCCCGGCGCTATCTTCTCTGAATGAGGCACAGCAGGACCTGGCTTTCACCGTTAGAGTGGTCACGGGACTGGAGGTAGCCAGGGTGGCCCACGCTCTGGGCATCGCCCTGGAGTCGGTGGCCGGTCTCCCCATCGAAGAATTTCCTGCGGTCCGGACCGCAGAAGAAGTCCGGGAAATTAAGAGCAAGCTGGTTGCCGCGATGGGCAAATGGCGCCTGACGCCAGAGCAGGTGCAAAAGCTGGGCGCCCCTGGCCGGCCTTCCTTGCTCCAGGATGTCATCAAGGGCAGGCGCACCGAGGTCGATTTCCTCAACGGGCTGGCGGTCAGGAAAGGCGAGGAGTTGGGTATGTCCACCCCCCTCAACCGGGCCATCGTGGAGCTGATGCATCAGATAGAAGCGGGCAAAGTCAAGCCTGACCCGTCCAACCTGGAGAAGCTAAAGCCATACCTCAACGTGTGAGAAAAGCCGTCTACTGTACCTTGAAGCCGTTTCTGGCGTAGGGCATAGCATCACGGTCGCCGGGGAGGTACCGCGCGTTGCCGGGCTTGCGCTTCAGCTCTCCATTCTCGATTATCACCTCTCCCCGCTGCATGGAGAAGACGGGCGCGCCGGTAACCTCCTTGCCCTCGAAGCAGGTGTAGTCAGCATTGCTGTGCATATCGCTGGCCCTGATGGTGAATCTGGCGGCAGGGTCGATGATGACAAGGTCGGCATCGGAGCCTTTCCGGATGACGCCCTTGCGCGGGTAAAGGCCGAATATCCTGGCCGGATTCTCGCACATCGTCTGCACCAGACGCGGCAGGGTGATGCGCCCGCAGTTCACGCCCTCCTGGTAGACCACGGGCAGCATATGCTCCACGGAGGGAGCCCCGAAGCGGGCCTCAAAGATGTTCTCCGCCTTCGGCCCGGCGCCTTCTCCGACAGGCCTGCCGGAGGTGCCTCCGGACTTGTGTTCAGCCTTGTGCCCGCAGGAATCGCTGGCTACCGTGTCGATGGCGTGGTCGGCCAGCCCCTGCCAGACGACCTCGTTATCCTCCTTTTCGCGCAGGGGCGGGCCTACCTTGCCCAGGGCGCCCCTCTCCAGCACCACCTGATTGGTCAGGGTCAGATACTGCGGGCAGGTCTCGCCGTACACCGGTTTACCCTCTTCCTTCAGTCGTTTCATTATCTCCGGCACTTCCCGCGCGCTGATATGCACTATGTACAGCGGACAGCCGGTCAGGACGGCATAGATGGCCGCCCGGCCCACCGCCTCCACCTCCAGAATGTTGGGCTGCGAAGGCATAAAATACTCTCTGCTTACCTTGCCCTCGGCGATAAACCTGTCCACCAGGTAGTCGATGCCGTAGCCGTTCTCGGCGTGGACCATTGCCAGCGCGCCCTCGGCGGCGGCCACCGCCATCACCTCCAGCATCTTCTCGTCCTGCATCATCATGCCGCGCCGGGGATAGGTCATGAAAACCTTGAAGGAGGTGACGCCCATCTTGACCAGCTCCGGGATTTCAGCCACGGCATCGTCCCCGGCGACGAAGGCGGCATGTATGGCGAAGTCCAGGCAGGATATCCTCTCCCCTTCTTCGATGTGCTTTCTGATTATCTCCGAGGTCCGGCCGGCGGCGCCCCAGGCCGCCAGGTTGCCGAAAAAAGGGATGATGGTGGTGACCCCGCCGAATGCCGCCGATACGGAAAATGTATCCATCTTATCGGCGTAGACCGGGTGATTGTGAGCGTCGATGATTCCCGGGAGCACGTACTTCCCGGCGGCGTCTATGACCTTCGGCGCACGCAGGTCCTTCCCTATCTCCTGGAAAACGCCGTCTCCCACCAGAACATCGGCCCGCTGAATGCCGCTGCCGCTGACCACCAGCCCGCCCTTGATGACACAGTCTGCCCTGGACATTGGTTAAGCCTCCTCGTTTCGCGCCCGGATATAGGGCAGTTTAGTGAGAAGAAGCAGCCGTTGTCAAGCAGAAGCTCACCTGTCTTACTCAACCTCATTTGTTGTTGTCATTGCGAGCGAAGCGAAGCAATCCCATATGAAGGAAGAAGAAAACAAACTCCCGTACCTGATTGCAAAAGTGCGTCCGTCCCTGTACAATTCCCTCCTGTGGGAAGCCTGATGAACCTGGACGGTTATCTGGTCAGCCGGGGGGTATACTTCGAGTTTCTCAGGAAGCGGTCCACCCGGCACGCCGGAGAAGCCTCCGCAGCCACCGGCATTCCGCTGCGTGAAATCGTCAAGTCGCTGGTCTTCATCGGTGGCG
>CAZZAU010000075.1:0-7708 GCA_964652725.1 uncultured Dehalococcoidaceae bacterium
GACGTACCCCTGCCCGTTGCACCCGGCCGGGCAGGTGAGCTTGCAGGGCGGGCGTGCCGCCTTGCTTATGGCCACGGCGCTGGGTATTGCCTGGGGGTAGCGCTTGTTGATGGCCTTGCGCGTATTGAGGCCCTGCTCGAACTCGTTGACCAGGTCCACGGGGCAGGCATCAAAACAGTCGCCGCAGGAGCTGCACTTCTCGATGTCAATGTAGCGCGGCTTCTTGAGCACCCTGGCTTTGAAATTGCCCGCCTCGCCTTCGAGAGACTGCACCCGGGAGTTCGACAGGATTTCGATGTTCAGGTGCTTGTCCACCTCGATGAGCTTGGGAGATATCATGCACATGGAGCAGTCGTTGGTGGGGAAGGTCTTGTCGAGCTGGGACATCCGCCCGCCAATGGAGGTGGTCTCCTCGACCAGGTAAACCTTGAAGCCGGAGTTGGCCAGGTCGAGGGCGCTCTGCATGCCGCAGATGCCACCTCCCACCACCATCACAGCCCCAACTTTGTGGTTATTTTTCTTTTTCCTGTTACCGCTCCCGGCCATCATAACAGACCTTTCTCCCTTAGTAGCGGCCTCGGGTCGATGAAGTGGCGGGCCAGCCATCTGTCCGCCGCAGGCTCGCCGAAGGCCAGCCCCAGCAGCTCGGTGAAGTAGAAAATGGGCACGCTGAACTGCTTGCCCGCCTGCGCCGATATCTCCCCCTGGTGCGAGTCAAGGTTGGAGTGGCACATCGGGCAGGCCACTACCATGGCCTCGGCCCCGGCCTCCTCCGCCATGTCAAACAGTTTTTGCATCATCTTCCAGGCTACTTCGGGCATGGTCAGCACGTGCTCGGCGCCGCAGCAATCGGTCTTGTAGCTCCAGTTCTTCACCTCTGCCCCCAGCGCTTCCACAATGTTGTCCATCGCTTCGGGATTGTCCGGGTCGGCGGCGCCGGTTATCTGCGGCGGCCTGGTGATAAGGCAGCCATAGTAGCAGACCGTCTTCAACCCGGCCAGCGGCCTGATGACTTTCTCGCGGATTGCCTTCTCCCCCACCCCCTCCCAGACGAAGTCGGCCATATGTTTCACGCTGAAATCGCCCTTATACCCGTCACTCACTTCTTCGGTTCTGGTACCGGTCCGCAGGGCTTTGTCGGCGGTCTTTAGCCTTGAGTTGCAGGCGGCACAGGGAACCACCAGGTCCAGCCCGGCTTTGTCCGCCGTCGCCAGGTTGCGGGCGGGCAGGTCCAGCGCCAGCCTATCGTCGGTGGCGTGCGCCGAGCCGGCACCGCAGCAAGTCCAGTCTTTCAGCTCTTTCAGGTCAATATCCAGTATCCGGGCCACGGCCTCTACGGACTCGCCGTACTCTCTGGCCACGCCCTCAAGGGAGCAGCCCGGATAGTAGGAAACCTCAATGCTCCGCCCTATCTCTTTACCCTCTGGAAGATATTTCTCACCTGCCGCCTGGCGCCCACTCTGGGCGGCAGCAGCTTTATCTTGCCCCGTTTGAACATGGCGATGCCGGCACGCGCCTGCTTTCTCAGCCCGTTCAGTCCGCCGCTGCGCAGCATATAAGTCACCGCCATTTCCGGCTCGTGAATGCGGCCGTGCCGCCGCAGGGAGGACAGAAAGGCGGCGTGAAAGATGGGAGCGTTCCTGTGGGCCGTCTTTGTGCCATCTTTCCGTGAGAGCTGCCTGAGGGTATCCATAACGTGGGCGATGTCTATGTCATTGGGGCAACGGGTGGAGCACGTCTGGCAGGAGGCGCAGACCCAAATCGTATCGCTGCGGAGGGCCTCGTCCAACAGCCCCATCTGGAGCATGCGCATCAGCCGGTGGGGTGCTATGTCCATGGCGAAGGTTACCGGGCAGCCGCTGGTGCACTTCTCGCACTGAAAGCAGGCGGCTATCTGCTGTCCGCTCAGCTCTTCAATTTTCCTCCGCAGTGCCGGCCGGGGAACGATTTTTCCTGAGGCTGTGGCGGTGGTCATCTCACTCCTGCTTCCGACGGATATCAGTCGCAACGGATGCTGTCGGGTTGGGCTGGTATTTGTGTTGCCCGGGCGGCTATTCCGTGCCGGCCCTTTTCAGGTATTTCTCCACTCTTTGCAGCAGCTCTTGCGGGCTGACGGGTTTGTCAATATAGTCCTCGGCCTCCATGGCTAGCCCCCCGCTCATAGCGACGGAGCTTTCTCCTCCCCGCTCCGCGTAACTGGTCAGCATGATCACAGGTATGCTTTTCAACCCCGGATCCTTCTTCAGCTGCCCGGCGGTGGAAAACCCGTCCTTTCCCGGCATAATCACGTCCAGGATAATGAGGTCGGGGCTGGTCTCCCTGGCCTTGCGTAGTCCGTCAGCGCCATCGTAGGAGACGATAACTTCGCAGGGTTTGCTTTCCAGGACGGTACGGGTGGCCTCGACAAAATCGGGGTCGTCATCGATGAGGAGGATTCTGGGTATTCTGCTCATACTTTCACTCTCCGGCGGGAGTCAGGGCCTAGGCCGTTTGCTTCCGGCTCAGCAGCCGCTCCACGCGCTCCAGAAGGACCTCGGGGTTGATGGGTTTCTCCACGTAGTCGTCCACGTTGAACTCGAGGGCCGTCTCCAGCTCGTAGCGTCTCCGGCTGGCTTCTTCCCGCACCGAGCTCAGGATAAGAATGGGTATGTGGCGGTATTTTGACCACCTGCCGTCTTCCAGCTCTTTCAGCACGGCGAAGCCGTCCATCTTGGGCATAAGCAGGTCTATTATCATCAGGTCCGGCTCCTCTGCCCGCAGCGCCGCCAGACATTCTATGCCGTCGCAGGCTGTAACCGTCTCATAGCCCTTTGATTCCAGGAGCAGGGTAACGACTTCACGGATGTCGGGGTCATCATCCACAAGCAATACTTTGGCCATTTGTTCCTCCCCTTATTTTGGAATTATATCACGGGCTCTTATCTTTGCCAATCTCGGTCTTCCGGTTGCGGGGATGCCGTTTCCGCACCGGTCTTTCTTCGCCGATGACCAGGCTGCCGGGCAGTATGAAGGTGAACTTGCTGCCCCGGCCCTTATCGTCTTCGGGGTGGGGGCTTTCCGCCCATATGCGCCCGCCGTGCGCCTCTATCACCCTTTTGACGATGGACAGCCCCAGGCCCGAGCCTGCCTTGTCCCGGTCGCCGCCGCGATAAAAATCATCAAAAATCCTGGGCAGGTCCTCGGCGCTGATGCCCGCGCCCGTGTCCATGACCTGGGTGCAGATGTCACCGTTCTCCTCTGTGACTCTTATCAGTATGCTGCCCTTCTCCGGGGTGAATTTGATGGCGTTGACGAGCAGGTTGGTTATGGCCTGTTTGAGGCGTACTCCCGAGGCCTTCAGGGGGGGCAGGGATGGAGATATTTTGGCGTGGAGCTTGACGTTCTTGTCCTGCGCGGCGGCGCGCACGTTCTCTAACGAGGCATCCACGAGTTCGGCGAGGGATACTTTCTCCATCTCCTGGACTATCTGCCCGCCTTCGATGCGCGAGATATCAAGCAGGTCGCTGATGAGGTCGAGCTGCTCGGTTATCCGTGTGCTGCTTCTTTCCAGCATCTGGCGCTGCTTGGCGGTTAGCTCGCCGGAAAACCCGCCGAGCATAAGCTGGATATAGCTCTGGACGGCGGAAAGGGGAGCCTTCAGGTCATGCGATGCTATGGCCAGAAAGCGGAGCAGGTGCTTTCTTCCTTCCTCAAGCCTGGCCAGCTCCCTCCCCGCCTCTGCCAGCTCCTCCGTCTTTTCTTTCAACCCCTCCTGCTGCAGGGCAACCACCTCCCGCTGTCTTTTCCTGAGCTCCCCGGAGATGCTGGTCACCATATATGCGGAAGCGTAAAGGCAGGTGCCCAGCGCCACCAACACGCTGAGAATGTAGGCGCCCTGCTGATAGAGACCGGCGGCGGCGAACCCTTCCAGTGGGACATGGGGGACTATCCCGTAGTACTCCAACCCCACCAGCAGCCCCACCAGCAGAACAGCCCAGGTGGCTACCAGGTAGGCCACGCGGTAGTGCAGCAGTATTCCGGCCAGGATGACGTGGAAGACAAAGTAGAAGACAAAGGGGTTTTCAATGCCGCCGGTGAAATGCAGTAGCACGGTCAGGGCCGTCAGGTCCACGATGATGTGCAGGTTTCCCGTAGCTCTGACCTTCTCCACGAGGGGGGAACCTGCCTTCGGTATGAGGAGGAGCCGGCGCAGCAGGACGGTCAGCTTCTGCGGTAGCGCGCCGGCGCCCCGGGCCAGGTTCCTGGCCTGGTACAGGAAAAACAGGTTGTAGAGCACCATCGCGGCGCAAATCAGGTATATGGGCAGGAGGGGAAAGCTGATGTGGAAAATCCGGGTGGCTATCAGGCTGGCGACGAGGACGCCGGCGATTGCCAGCCACCTCATCTTGACGAATACTCCCACCCTCACCACCAGGGCGGATTCCTCGGGGGTAAGCCCGGGACCGGGTCCTTCTCCGGGTGCGGTGCGACCACCGGGTTCAGTGGTCATAGTACACCTCCCAGCCTGTTCTTCTCTGCCGCCGTCCCGCGAGTGGCCTTACAGTCCGGCCGCTTTCAGGACCTCCGGCACTTTGCGCTCCCAGCCGATGGCCATAATGTGCACGCCCCGGCACATATCCTTCATATCCTTGATCAGCCGGGCGGCGATTTCAATGCTCTTTTTGCTCCGGTCCTCGGCGCGGTCCATCTCCTCTATCAGGCTATCGGGCACGTGCACCCCGGCCACGTTCTTATTCATAAACCGGGCCATACCGGCCGATTTCAGCAGCACGATGCCCACCATCACCGGCACCTTCAGGTATGCCGTGGCCTTGATAAACTGCTCGAACTTTTGTGGCTCATATACGGCCTGTGTCTGTATGAACTGCGCTCCGGCCCGCACTTTTTTCTCCATCTTGATTATCTGAGGCTCTACGGGGTCGGATGCGGGCGAGACCACCGCCCCCAGGCAGAACCTGGGCGTCCCCTCCAGCTCTTTCCCTGCCAGGTCCTTGCCCTCCTCCAGGGCCCTGGCCGCCTGAAGCAAAGAGACGGAATCGAGGTCAAAGACGGCCCTGGCCTGGGGATGGTCGCCCAGCGATACATGGTCGCCGGTGAGGCAGAGCACGTTTTCAATGCCCAGAACCGAGGCGCTGAGCAGGTCAGATTGCAGGGCGATGCGGTTGCGGTTCCGGCAGGTTACCTGGAGCACCGGCTCCAGCCCTTTTTCCTTCAAGAGGCAGCAGGTGGCCAGCGAGCCGAGCCTCATCGCGGAGCTTTGCTGGTCAGTGGCGTTGATGGCGTCCACCCTGCCCCGCATCATCCCGGCGGTTTCCAGCATTTCCTGGATGCCGGTGCCCTTGGGTGGGCCCACCTCCGCGGTCACCACGAACTTGCCCTTCTCTACCAGGTCGATAATGCTCATTTGCCTCCGTCCGTTCCGTTGCCTGCCGGTGTTCTCATCTCCTACACCTGACAAGATATTAGCAGATTTGGCTGCCGATTTCATATCGATATTTGCTTCTCGTGCCGGGGAGCACCGGTTGGTATCATTAGGTATTAAGATACAAACAGAATGATGGTATGTCAAGCTGGATGCAGCGCAACCAGCGACAACACTACGGGTTGCTTTGGGGGCGGTTTTCCCGTTAAAATTGGGAAGAAAAGGGGGCTAGCGTTGTGGATGCAGTTGAGGCCCTGAAGCGCAGCGAGATATTCCTCGGGCTGGACGATGCCGACCTGCAGAAGATCGTGGAACTACCGTCCTGCCAGGAGAAGACCTGCCAGCCGGAAGAGGTGATTTTCGGGACCGGGCAGTCCGCCGATTACCTGTATGTTCTCGTGGAGGGAAGGGTGGACCTTGTGGCCGAGGTATCCACACCGGCGTCCAAGCTATTGCAGCCCGTGCTCATAACCGTAATAGGTAAGGGTAGCATTTTCGGCTGGCCATCCATTGTGGCGCCCCACGTTTACAGCCTCAAGGCCATCGCCAAAACTCCAGTCAAGGTGCTTGCCATCGGCGGCGATGATATGCGCGAGCTTTTTCGTCACTATCCCCACATCGGTTACGAGGTAACCAAGTGCCTGCTGCGGGTGGTGGCCTCACGTTTCCGGACCATAGAGCAGCTGCTGGTGACCGGCAAGCGGTCCATCCTGTTTGAAGTGCCCAGGTGGACCGGCCCCCGGGGCTAAAACCGGGTGCGGATGGTGAGCGCGGTACCGCAAATCGCCGGTTTGCGCTCCTTATCCCCGGATTTTCGTTCCCTTTAGGTGCTGAGATGTGGATTCACTGCTTATTAGTCTGCTGGCCATTTTCGCCGGCGTAGTGTTTATCCCGCCGCTTGCCCGGCGGGCGGGTCTGCCGGTAATAGTAGCCGAGTTGCTGTTCGGGATTATCCTCGGCGTGTCTCTCCTGGACTTGGTGCCATATGAAGAACCGACGTTGCAGTTCTTCGCGTCTTTCGGCCTGGTCTACCTGATGTTTGTGGCGGGTCTGGAAACCGATTTCGGCACCATCTATAGAGAAGGAGGGCTGAGGAAAGCGCTGGTGGTGGCGGGGGCTTCTCTGTCGCTTTCTTTCGCGGTCGGTGCAGGGGTTTCGTACGCGGCCGGTGTGCATCCTCTGCTCCTGGGGACAATCTTCTGCACCACTTCCATCGGGCTAGTACTACCGCTGGTGAAAGAGGTACGCTCGTCGAAGCAGTTTTCCCAGGTCCTGGTCGGCTCCGTGGTGCTGGTGGACGTCTTAAGCATTTTTCTGCTCGCCTTCGTCCTGGGTGTAGTGGAAGGCTCCGTCGGCGCCGAATTTGTCTACGGTCTGCTGGTGATGTTGACCCTCCTTCTGCCCTGGATTCTTGGCAGAAGGAGGGTGCGCAGCCAGATAGAAAAGAAGATTGTGGAAGAGGCCCACTTCGATATCGAGGTGAGGATAGCTTTCGCCATGATCTTTTTGCTGGCTGCCGCTTGCAACTTCCTGGGCTTTCACGCCATCGTCGGGGCATTTATCGCGGGCCTGGTTGTGAGCGAGGTCATTCCCAAACACGCCCAGGTGGAGGAGAAGCTGCAGAGCTTCGGCTACGGCTTTTTCATTCCCCTGTTTTTCATACTGGTGGGTGCCAGGGTTGACCTGCCCGAGCTTTTCTCTAGCGCCCGCGATGTCGGCATCCTGTTGCTGATAGTGGCGGCGGCGCTGCTTTCAAAGGGAATCGGGGCAGGGGTGGCCGCCAGACTGACCGGTTTTAAAAGCAGGGACAGCCTCGCACTTGGTGCGTTTCACGGCGCCAGGTTGAGCCTCATCATTGCGGCCGCCGAGGTTTCCCGCGAGCTGGGGCTCATCGGGGACAGCCTGTTTGCCTCGCTGGTGCTACTGGCCGTTATTTCGGCCACAGTCTCGCCGGCGGCGGGCAAGCGCATACTATCTAAAGCCTGACTTCCGCCTCAGGCCCTGTCCCGGTGACCGGTCTCACCGAGCGCCCGTACTGTGATTTCAGCGAGGTCAAGCACCTGGACCGCCTCCGCCAGGTCCTTGTCTTTCAGCCCGTCTTCAAACATGGTCATACAGTATGGGCAGCAGACGCAGATTGTCTGCGGGTTCTCTTGCAGCGCCTGCTCCACGCGGGCCACGTTTATCCTTTTGCCCAGTTTTTCCTCCATCCACATCCGGCCGCCGCCCGCGCCGCAGCAAAAAGAATTCCTCCCGTGCAGCTCCATCTCCGCTGCCTCCCGCCCG
>CAZZAU010000076.1:0-7615 GCA_964652725.1 uncultured Dehalococcoidaceae bacterium
CATTTATTTGCCTCCTTCAACAAAATACCTCTGCACTGTACTATGCCGCCGTTTCCTCTCCGTGATGAGCCACGGCCAGGGTCAAAAAAACCAGGGTAAGGCCGCTGAAGATCAATGCCTGAACGAAGCCCACCAGCAGCTCCAGGCCGTAAAACGGCAGCGAGAATATCCAGGGTATAAGAAAAGCGGCGATGAGCAAGAGTATCTCTCCCGCCGTCATATTGCCGAAAAGACGGAACGTGAAGCTGACGATGCGCACCATCTCGCTGAGCAGCTCCAGTATGCCCACGAAGATATGAATGAACCCGGTGAACAGCCCGGCAAATCCCGCCCGCAGCTTGCCCCTGACGATTTCCTCAAGTCCCCTGACAAACTCCCCCACGCTGAAAAACTTGCCCAGATAGCGGATGCCCAGCGAGCGCAGCCCGAAGTACTCCACCACCAGGAAGGAGACCAGCGCCAGCGCCAGCGGCATATTAATATCCGTATTGGCGCCCCGCAGCAGCTCCACATGCTCTCCGCCGGCGGTGGTGACCGTTACCGAGCCGAAGCCGGGTATCAAACTGAGCCAGGCGTTAAAGGCCACAAACAGAAAGATGGTGGCCACGAAGGGAAAGAAGCGCCTCCCGTTCTCCTCTCCGGCAACCCGCTTGCAGAATTCATACAGCGAGCCGAGAAAAGCCTCGAAAGCGCTCTGCAGCCTTCCCGGTATGACTTTCATCCGCCGTGTCACCGCCCAGGAGAAAGCGATGAGGAACACCATGGTAATCCAGGCAGCGATGACGCTATTGCTGACGGGAAAACCGAACAGATGAAAGACGGTATCCGCGGGAAGCTGGAAATGGGGACGGGAAAGGCTGAGCCATTCCGGCAGGCCCAGGTCCCCGAACACGCTCTGCCCCAGCGGGCCGGCAAGAAAGCCTACCACCAGCAACACGACCACGATGACGGCCATTCCCGCCAGCACCGGCAGCGGCAGACCCTTAATCTTCCGTTTCCACATCATCTGTCTTTCCGTTTTGTCTTTCCTTCATCAGCGGCAGCAGCATCTGGTAAACGCCAAAAACCGCCACTACGATGCCGATGAACAAGCCCGCTATTGCCAGAGCGGGCGTTGTTCCCAGTCTGCCGTCAAGCCACAGACCTAAGCCTACTCCCAGCACAATGGCACCGCCGATGAAAAAACCCACCCCCACCAGCCGCAAGGCAACAACCCATCTCTCCATCTTTTCCGGCACTCACAGAGGCCGCATCCAGTGCGTTCCATATAGCCATCAGGCCACAGCAACAAACCCGGCGATTGCCAAGAATAAACCCCAACACTCAGGGTGTCAGGGCTCATACTATGTCACTATCGCTCACTGTGCGCCGGTCCTCTAGATATTCTCCTGCTCCGGAAGTTTCAGGACGCCACCGGAATCAAGGTAGAGCCTGTGCACACCCGGCAAGCCGCCCATTTCAACAAGGCCCGCGGGGACCAGCTTACGAGCGGCGCAGTACCGGCTGCGGGAATCATACCTCAAGTGGCTTGTCAGCTTCTCCGTTGTCCTTCCTCCAATCCGAGAGTCTATGACCGGCGCTTGTCGAAATCGTCCAGGTCCAGGGTCTTGATGAACTCGTAGAAAGCGGACATCCGTTTCATCTCTTCCTCGCTGACCTTCTTCCCGCCGGCTTCACCCTCTCCCTCTTCACCTTCCTCCAGTACTGGCTTGCCGGTCTCCTCATCCAGAAGTATGCCCGCCTTGTCCAGGACCGCCTCCTCGGCGAAGATGGGAGCATCAGTGCGCACCGCCAGGGCCAGCGCATCGCTGGGGCGGGAGTCCACCTCTATTTGCTCTCCATCCACGTTGAGCTTGATCCTGGCATAAAAAGTATCGCTCTTGAGGTCGCTGACCACGATAGAGTCGATACTGGCCCCCAGGGAATCGATAACCGAGCTCAACAGGTCGTGAGTCAGCGGCCTGGGCACAGTTACCCCCTGCAATTTGACTGCTATGGCATCAGCCTCCGCCGGACCTATCCAGATGGGGAGGTAGCGCCTTGCCGTCTTCTCTTTCAGAATCACTACCCGCTGATAATTCATCAGGCTGACCCTGATGCTGTCAATTGTCATCTCAATCATAGCCAGTCCTCCCCCTGTCTCTCCGGTAATTTCATTCTAAGCCACTACTTGACCCTTGTCAACCGAAATCAAACGTGGTGAAGGCTCGCCGGGTATGTTATAATAAACGTATAAACCGTCTAACTTGAATCAGGAGCCTTGTGGTCAGGCAGCCATTCATCCGCCAGTTCAACGAGCAGAGAGAAGAGGAGTTGTCTCTTTACGCAATCAAGAGCAGTCTGTCACAGGGCAGATTAAAGTGTGAAGAGCCCTGCCCCACCCGCACCGCCTTTCAGCGTGACCGTGACCGCATCATCCACTGCAAGGCATTCCGCCGGCTGAAGCACAAGACCCAGGTGTTCATCGCCCCGCTGGGCGACCATTACGTAACCAGGCTCACCCATACCCTGGAGGTGTCCCAGATTGCGCGCACCATCGCCAGGGCCCTCAATCTAAACGAAGACCTTACCGAGGCCATAGCCCTCGGGCATGACCTGGGCCACACGCCTTTCGGCCATGTCGGCGAGGACGTTCTCAACGAGCTGTATCCTTCCGGATTCAGGCACAACGAACAGAGCCTGCGCGTGGTTGACTTTCTGGAGAAGGACGGCCAGGGGCTCAATCTCACCCATGAAGTAAGAGACGGGATACTGCACCATTCCAAGTCCAGGGGCGGCATCCTCGGTGACGGCTGGGGGGAAGTGAGCACACTGGAGGGCGAAGTGGTCAAAATCGCGGACATCGTCGCCTACGTCAACCATGACATCGGCGATGCCATACGGGCCGGCATCATCACCGAGGCTGACCTGCCGCCGGCCGCCATTGCGGCGCTGGGCGCTTCCCACTCCCGGCGCATAAACACCCTGGTGGTGGATATCATCGATAGCTCCTGGGCGGCCAGCGGATACGTCAAGACGGAAACCGGGCGTCCCCACATAGAGATGAGCACGGAGATAAAAGAGGCCACCAGTATCCTGCGTGAATTTCTCTTCCAGCGGGTGTATAATTTCCAATCGGCGGAAGCGGAAAGCGAGCGGGCCAGAGAGGTGCTGTGCCGCCTCTACCGGTATTTCACCGGCAATGAGGACAGGCTGCCGCCGGAGTATCCGGCCTGCGCAGACGATACCGGGCGCCGGGCGGTTGACTATATAGCCGGTATGACAGACCAGTATGCCTCGAGGCTTGCGGAGGAAATTGAACGGCACTGATACGGAACGGTTAGGATAGGGCGAATGGGCGTCATTGACGAAGTAAAGCAGAAGACGGATATTGCCGGGGTGGTCGGCCAGTACGTGACCCTGAAGAAAGCGGGGCGTAACCTGACCGGGCTGTGCCCCTTCCACGGCGAGCGCAACCCGTCTTTCTTCGTCTATCCCGAGCAGCAGAGCTGGCACTGCTTCGGCTGCAACAGCGGTGGTGACGTTTTCTCCTTTGTGATGAAGAAGGAGGGCGCTGACTTCGGGGAGGCGCTGCGCCTCCTGGCTCAGAAGGCCGGAGTTACCGTCCCCTCCCACCCCAGGGAAGATGAACGCAAAGAAGAAAAGGGCAGGCTGCACCAAGTCAATGAGGCGGCGGCCACATATTTCCACCGCCTGCTGCTCGATGACCCGGCGGCGGAGAAAGCCAGGGACTACGTAAAAAGCCGGGGTTTCACCGCGCAGACGGTGGCCGATTTTCAGCTCGGCTTCAGCTTGAACGCCTGGCACGCCCTCAAAGAGTACCTGCAAGAACGTGGCTATACGGAAAAGGACCTGCTGGCCGCCGGGCTGCTATCTGAATCGGAAAAGGGCAACACCTATGACCGATTCCGCGGCAAGCTGATGTTCCCCATCTGGGACGCACGGGGACGGGTGGCCGGGTTTGGCGCCCGGGCGCTGGACGATTCTCTGCCCAAATACATCAACTCCCCGCAGACCCCCCTTTTCGACAAGAGCGGCCTGCTCTACGGCTTTCACCTCGCCTCCCCCGGCATACGCCGACAAGACCTGGCGGTGATAGTGGAGGGCTATATGGACGTCATCACCGCCCACCAGCACGGCTTCACCAACGTGGTAGCTTCGATGGGAACATCGGTCACCGAGACGCAGGTGAGAGCCCTGAAAAAGCTGAGCCGGAACCTCGTGCTGGCGCTGGACGCGGACGCCGCCGGCGAAGAAGCCATGCTGCGCGGGGTGGTCTATGAAAACATCCTGGAGAACGAGGTACGGGTGGCGGTGCTGCCACAGGGAAAAGACCCGGACGATGTTATCAAGAAGGACGCAGACGCCTGGCGGACGTTCATAGCAGGCGCGGTGCCCATCATGGACTATACTTTTAACGTGGTAGCCAGCGGGCTTGACCTGGCCACGGCCAGAGACAAATCCCTCGCCGTGCAGAGGCTCGGCCCCGTTCTCAACAGCATGAATGACCGGGTGCGGCAGGCCCACTACATACAGAAGCTGGCCGGACTGATTCACGTGGGTGAACGCACCGTGGAAGCCGAACTAAGCAGACTGAAGCTGCCCCCGGCCAGACGCGCGCCGGTTACCCTGTCCCCGCCCCGCACCCTCACCTCCAGCCGGCTGGAGGAAGACTATCTGGCCTTTCTCCTGAAATGCCCCGAGTTCAGAGGCACCCACGAGGCCGAATTTTCCGATTACTTCGCCCACAGCGAGAACCGGGAGATATTCACCGCCTGGCAGAACTCCGCAGACCCCGCCTTGTTGAGGCAAAGCCTGGACCCGGCCACGCAGGAGCACCTGGACGCCATTGCGGGCCGCAGCGTACTGACGGACAAGGCGGAGCTGCGCAATGCCGAGTACCGGCGCAGGCTGCAGCTGGAATACTACAGAAACCTGCTGGCCAGAAAGTCCCAGGTACTGGCGCTGGAAGTGGCCGAAAAAGGCCCCGGGGCTGACCTGGCCAGACTCATAGCGGAAGGCATAGAGCACGACAACCGAATGAAGGAACTATACCTTGAGCCCAAGAAGAAGCGGCTGGAGTCAAGGAGGTAAGGCATGGGTCCGGAAGAACTGAGACAACCTTTTCCCGGAGGAGCTAATCCAGGCACCGACTATGGTCCGGAGGGGGAAAATGGGGAGAATGCTGAGCCGGAGAGCATAGCTCCGGGCAAGAAGCCGCGCGGACTGGAGGAAGCGCCGGATACGGAAGAGACCGAAGAAGAAGAGCACCCCTGGCCCGTGGAGCCCTTTGATGCGGAGAAAGCCCAGCATCTGGCCGTGACCCTAGAAGCGGTGGAGGAACTGGATGACCAGGAGGTAGCCGACGACCCGGTACGCATCTATCTCCATGAAATCGGCCGCGTGCACCTGCTCACCGCCGATAACGAGAAAACCCTGGCCAGGAAGATGGAACAGAGCAAGCGCCTGCAGGAGATAAGACAACGCAGCCTACTTGAAAAAGGCCAGGCGCCTTCGGCCGTGGAGATACAACTGGCCATTCTGAGAGACCTGGCGGGGTGCACGCCCATACTTCACCACCTGGCGGAGAACGCCGGTCTCTCCCCCGAAGAGGCGTTCAAACACCTGGTAAGCAATCCCCGCCTGAGAGAGACCCTTGAAAACACCGTGGACGAGCAACTGGTCCAGCAAGCGGCCTCCCTGACCGAAGAGTCCGCTCTGGAAATGGAGAGGAAGCTGGTGGACATGTCCATCAATATGAGCCTGCTGCCGGCAGAAGTCCTGGACAGAGTCGGGGACGGCGTGCGCTGCGCCGACCTGGAGCAGCGCCTGGCTGAGCCTGACTTCGTCGCCTCCGTGCAGGCTCTGGAACCGCAGATTCACGCCTATCTGAAGACCGTCGAACAGGAAGCCAAGCGGGCGGAAAGACACCTCATCGAGGCCAACCTGCGGCTGGTAGTGAGCGTGGCCAAGAAGCACATCGGGCGGGGGATGTCCCTTCTCGACCTCATCCAGGAGGGGAACATCGGCCTGATGCGGGCGGTGGAGAAGTTCGATTACCGCAAGGGGTACAAGTTCAGCACCTACGCCACCTGGTGGATACGGCAGGCGCTGACCAGGGCCATCGCCGACCAGGCCCGCACCATACGCATCCCGGTGCATATGGTGGAAACCATAAACCGCCTGCTCAAGACCAGCCGCCGCCTGGCCCAGGAGTTCGGCAGGGAGCCCACCTCCGTGGAAATCGCCAAGGAAATGGAGATATCCTCGGACAAGGTGCGGGAAATCGTCAAAGTTTCGCAGTTGCCCATCTCCCTGGAATCGCCCATCGGCGAAGAGGAAGACAGCCCACTGGGCAACTCCATCGAGGACCGGAACGCTCTGCCCCCGGTGGACGCCGCCTCCAAGCAGCTGCTCAAAGAGCAGATTGAGGACGTTCTGGACACCCTTACCCACCGCGAGCAGAGGGTGCTGCAGCTAAGGTTCGGCCTGGAAGACGGGCGCAGCCGGACGCTGGAGGAAGTGGGCAAAGAGTTCAATGTCACCCGGGAGCGTATCCGTCAGATAGAGGCCAAGGCACTGCGCAAGCTGCGGCACCCCAGCCGCAGCCGGAAGCTCAAGGACTATCTGGAGTAGGCGTTATTTGAACAGTCCCGCCAAATTTTTGGGCAGCTTTCCCTTGACGCCCATTTTCATCAGCTTCTGCATTTGATAGAACTGGTTCAGTAGCTGGTTTACGTCCTGGGTCTGCGTCCCACTACCGCGGGCGATGCGCTTGCGCCGGCTACCCCCGATGATGGCAGGACGGCGGCGTTCTTCCGGGGTCATTGACAGTATCACCGCCTCCACTTTCTGGAGCTGTTTCTCCTCCATACCCTCGGGAAGCCTGCCACCAAGACGGGACATCCCGGGCAGCATATCAAGCAACTGCCCCACCGGCCCCATCTGCTTGAGCGTCCTGAGCTGGGACAGAAAGTCCTCCAGGTCAAAGCTGGCCGTCTCAACCTTCTTCTTCAAGGCCTTCGCCTGCTGCTCGTCATAGGTCGACTGCGCCTTTTCAATGAAGGTGAGCACGTCCCCCATCCCCAGAATGCGTGAGGCCAGGCGGTCCGGATAGAACGGCTCCAGAGCATCCGTCTTCTCTCCGGTGCCGATGAACTTGACCGGCACCCCGCTGACCAGCCGGATGGACAGCGCCGCCCCGCCCCGCGCATCCCCATCGAGCTTGGTCATGATAAGTCCGGTCAAATCCACCCGGGCGTGGAACTCCTCAGCGCTCCGCACCGCGTCCTGTCCGGTCATCGCGTCCACCACCAGCAGCACTTCGCTCGGCTTGAGCACGCCCTTCACCTGGGCCAGCTCCTTCATCATATCCTCGTCTATGTGCAGGCGGCCCGCGGTATCCACCACCACCCAGGTAGCCCCCAGAGACCTGGCCCGGGACAGAGCGCGGGCGCAGACGTCCTTGCTGGAGACAGCCACGCCTTCACTGTACACGGGAACATCTATCTGCTTGCCCAGGGTGATGAGCTGCTCGATGGCCGCCGGCCGGCGGTTGTCCGCCGCCACCAGCAGAGGTTTCTGTCCGGTACGTTTCAGATGCAGGGCCAGCTTG
>CAZZAU010000077.1:0-7517 GCA_964652725.1 uncultured Dehalococcoidaceae bacterium
CGGCGCGGGCAAGAGCACGGTGCTCAAGGCCATCTCCGGACTGCTCCACGTGGAAGAAGGCCAGGTCACTGACGGCAGCATCCAGTGGAACGATGTCAGGATAGACCGCAAGAGTGCTGAGGAGATAAGCCGGATGGGCATCATCCAGGCCCTGGAGGGACGGCGCGTCTTCGATCACCTGTCCGCAGAAGAGAACCTGATGGTGGGCGCCCACCTGCGCCGTGACCGCCAGGCGGTGAAACGGGACATGGAAATGGTCTACCACTATTTCCCGCGCCTCAGGGACCTGCGCCGGAACACCGCCGGCTACCTTTCCGGCGGCGAGCAGCAAATGCTGGTCATCGGCCGGGCCATGATGGCCGCGCCCAGCCTTATGATGCTGGACGAGCCCTCGCTGGGCCTGGCGCCGCTGCTGGTGGAAGAGATTTACGACATCATCAACCGCTTCAACAGGGAGCAGAAGACCTCGGTGCTGCTGGTGGAGCAGAATGTACGCATCGCCCTGAGCATCGCCCACTCCGGCTACGTTATGGAAAACGGACGCATTGTCCTCGACGGCCCCGCCGACTTTCTGCGCAACAACGAGGACGTCAAGGAGTTCTACATGGGGCTCTCCGCTATGGGCGCGAGAAAAAGCTACCGGGAAGTCAAACACTACAAGAGGCGCAAGCGATGGCTGTAAAAGGCAGACCGGACGGGTATTTCGATGAGCTGGAGACCATGACGGCGGTGGCCAGAGAAGAATACCGGAGCCAGCGTCTGGCGGAAACGGTGCGCCACGCATACAGGAATGCCCCCGCCGCCAGAGCCTTACTTGATAGGGCCGGGGTAAGCCCGGACCGGATAAAGTCAGTGAAAGACCTGGAGAAGCTGCCCGTCACGCGCAAGACCGACCTCATCGATATGCAGAAGACCGAACCACCCTACGGCGGCTTCCTGGCCGTCCCCCCGGAAGAAGTGGACCGTGTCTTTCTCTCTCCCGGCCCGGTGTATGAGCCCATCCAGCACCAGGGCGTCAAATGGTTTGGTAAAGCCTTCTGGGCGGCTGGCTTCAGGAAGGGTGACATTGTAGTCAACACCTTCACCTACCACCTCTCGCCGGCCGGCATCCTCTTTCACGAGGCCATCCGGGACTGCGGGGCCACGGCAGTGCCCACCGGTACCGGTAACACGGAAATCCAGCTCCAGACTATGCGCCACCTGAAGGCCACCGGCTTCGTGGGTACGCCCAGCTTCCTGATGTCCCTTATCAAACACGCGGA
The DNA here is from genome assembly GCA_964652725.1 of uncultured Dehalococcoidaceae bacterium. GTDB lineage: Bacteria > Chloroflexota > Dehalococcoidia > Dehalococcoidales > RBG-16-60-22 > CAZZAU01. The sequence continues at coordinate 1,263 of CAZZAU010000077.1, forward strand.
GGAGGCGGGTCAGGACTTCAGGAAAGACTACTTTTTGCGCCGCGCCTGGTTCACCGGCGAAATGCTGGCGCCTTCAGTGCGCCAGACGCTGGAGCAGGACTACGGGATTGACACCTGCCAGGCCTACGCCGTCACCGAGTGCGGAGGCACCCTCGCTTACGAGTGCCGTCAGAAGAACGGCATGCACCTGATGGACGAGTATGTCATCGAAATCGTGGACCCGGAGACGGGGCGGCAGCTCGGGCCGGGGGAGGTGGGCGAGGTGGCGGTAACCCCGCTGCACAACCGCCAATGGGGTCTTATCCGCTTCGGCACCGGCGACCTTTCTTCATATGTTACCGAGCCTTGCCCCTGCGGCCGCACTGCAAATCGCCTCACCGGCATCATGGGCCGGGCCGCCGATGCGGCAAAGATACGCGGCATGTTCGTGGTGGCGCGGCAGGCCGGGGAAGTATGCCTCGGCTTCGAGCCTGTCTCCCGCTTTCAAATCGAGGTGTCCCGCCCCCGGGAGCGTGACGAGTTTGCTCTTAAAATAGAGCTGAAGCAAGAGATGGCCGCAGACGAGAAAGCCGCTCTGGCCAGCGGTCTGGCGCAGAAGTTCCAGACCGTCTGCCGCCTCAGGCCGGACCGCATAGACTTTGTCCTGCCGGGAGCCATTGCCGAAGATAGCCCCGGAATCGTGGACAGGAGAAGATGGGACTGAGCAAACTCAGTGCTTCTCTTCGCCCAAGTAGGCGGCGATGACCTCAGGGTTTGACCTGACCTCTTCCGGGGTGCCCTCAGCGATTTTCCGGCCAAAGTCCAGCACCACGATACGGTCGGCGATGTCCATCACCACCCCCATATCATGCTCCACCAGCACGATGCAGTTGACCCCGTCCCGCAGCACCGGCGATTCCGGATAGGTCTTCCCCTGCCCCTCGAAAATGTCTATGATGAAGCGGGCTATGTCCTCTTTCTCTTCCAGGTTCATCCCGGCCATCGGCTCATCCAGCAGCAGCACCCGGGGCTCTATAGCCAGGGCCCTACCCAGTTCCACCCGCTTGCGCAGTCCGTAGGGAAGCACACCCACCGTCTTCTTTCTGATGGGCTCTATCTCCAGAAAATCAATGATGTCCTCCACCACCCTGCGGTGTCTGATTTCCTCGTCGTGAGCCGGGCCGAAATAGAGGGCACTGCTCAGGAAGTTCTGCTTCATCAGAACGTGCCTGGCCGCCATGATGTTGTCCAGGGTGCTCAGGCCGGTATATAGCTCTATATTCTGGAAGGTCCGCGCCAGACCCAGGCGCGCTGCCCGGTCCGGCCTTATGCGGGTTATCCTCTGTCCCTCGAAGTAGATATCGCCTCGCTGCGGCTTGTAGAAGCCGTTCACGCAGTTGAGCAGGCAGGTCTTGCCGGCGCCGTTGGGTCCGATGATGGCCAGTATCTCGTTTTCACGAATGTCCACGCTGACGTCGCTAAGCGCCCTTACTCCGCCGAAAGAGAGGGACAGATTCGCAATCTTTATCTTGACGCTGTTCTCACTGCCTGCTGTAGACATGCCTGCTCAGGACCCGGCAACGCCAGTTTTACTTGATTCTTCGTTGAACAATCTGTCCCGGTACCCGCTGACAATCTTGCATTCCGGACCGCTGCAGCGACGCTCTCTCCGCGACCTGTTATCTCCTCGGCTTCCGGGCGCGCCCAGCCTGCGTTGACCGGTGCACACCGCCGCACCGTCTTTGTAGACCATAACGGTCACTTCCACGCCCGCTTCTTCACAGTACACACTCGCCGCCGTTACCCGCCAGCTTACCACTCTATCATCACCCCCTGGACAGTTCAGTTCCCTTAAAATATACACTGATTCCAGGGTGAATTCAAACCACAAGACGAGGCTGTTCAGTAACCCCCTCACGGTTGACGTGTCACCTGCCGCGAAGTAGACTTTACAGATAGCAGCGATGAAAGTTATCGGGCTGACCGGAGGCATCGGCACCGGCAAGAGCACCGTGGCCGGCTTTATGGCTGAACTTGGCGCTGCCGTCATCGAGGCCGACAGCATTGGCCACCAGCTCTACAGGCCGGGAACACCAACCTGGCGGGGGGTGGTGGAGGCCTTCGGCAGGGACATACTGACACCCGACGGCAGCATCGACCGTGCCCGGCTGGGGGACATAGTATTCCACGATGATAAGGCGCGGCGCCGCTTGAACCGGCTCACCCATCCGGCGATAAAACAGGAAATCAGGAAGCTGATAAAGCGTTACCGGCAGGAAGGCAAAAGGGCGGTGCTGCTTGAGGTGCCCCTGCTGCTGGAGGCGGGCTGGGCATCCCTGGTGGACGAGGTCTGGGTCACCACCGCCTCCGAAGCCACCGTGCTCCGCCGCCTGACCGGACGTGGCGGGCTTTCCCGTTCCGAGGCAGAGGCGCGCATCCGTGTCCAGCTCCCCGCCGCAGAACGCCCCCGCCGGGCGGACGTGGTCATAGATACGGACTGCAGCCTGGACGAACTCAGAGCAAAGGTCAAAGCACTCTGGCGCAATGTCCTGGGTGAAGCCGGCCAGCCCGGTGAAGACCCGTAAGGCTGGCAGGGGCAACCTGTTGGGGGTATAATGTGCAAGAACAGATGAGAACCTGGACAAGATTGGTGCATATGGCAATTGCAGCCCTGGCGCTGGTGCTTTCGCTGGCGCCGGCCGGGTGGGCGCTGGCGCAGGACGGGAAGGTCGAGCTAAACCTGAGGCTGATTCCCGGACACCGCTACGGCGAGCTGACTCCCGGAGAGGAGGAGACCATGTTCCTGGAAGTCAGGAACATGGGGGAAAGGAACCTTACCGACATAAGGCTCAACGCCGAACCGCCCGAAGGCTGGTTTGTTGATTTCAGTCCGCAGGCTATAGCTATCCTCGAAGCCGGCAGCGTCCAGACCGTAGACGTCAGTATTACGCCCGCCGTCAACGCCGGCAGAGGCGATTATGACATAGTCGTGATTGCCGAAGCAAACGAGACGCGGGCGGTTACCAGCGTATTCGTACGGGTCGAGAGCAGCGACAGGTTCTGGCTCTGGGTCGGCGTCGGGGTGGCCGCCGCCGTCGTTCTGCTCTTCGTTTTCATCTATTTTCGCTTCGGCAAGAACGGACGGTAGTACGATAGGCATGATTGAATATTCATGACTCACGGTTTCCAACCGGAAAGGCGGTATATATGATTGAGAGAGTCCACGAGCACATCACGAATGAACTGGGAACCAATGCGCGTACGGACACCATTTTCGTGCTGACGGCCATATTTTTGAATCTGATTACTCTGGGCATTAACTCCGGGATTGCCGCATCCGGAGAGAACGGCACGCAGACCATCGTTATGTTCACCTTTGTGGCCCTGCTAATCGTCGTCAACCTGGTAGCCGAAGTCGGGTTGATACGCGGCCGCCAGATGAGGAGAAAGCTGCTGGGCGGCCTGTTGAAGATGTATAAAGACCAGGGCGTGGAAGGTTACTATGACCAGTCGCTGATGAGCGACTACGCACTCAGATACAATCTGTTCATGCTGGCCGTGCTCTTCACCGGGCTGGTGGCCCTTATCATCCCCTTCGTGCTCCGCTAGCCGGAGCCGGACTGCCCGCCTTATCCGGAGATGGCCAATAACAGTCTTCCCCGTTGCGGAAAGGAGGACCGGCAATGATTGTAGACATACACAGCCATGTGCCTTCCCACAGAGATGCCGTCCCGCCCGGCGAGGAGGCCAGCGAGAACAAGATGAGGCCAGACAGGCCAGTGCGTCTCACCACAACCTTTGCCCGATTTCCTGGAGGCGATGGAGCCCGTGGACAGGGTCATTTCCTTCGGCATCGCTATGCCCGCCGACCGTGCCGCCGTAATCGGGGAAAAGGATATGAAAAGGGTCAATGACGCCACCGCCGCACTGGTGGCGCGGGCACCGGAGAAGGTCATCGGCTTTATGTCCGTCCACCCGGATGAGCCAGGTGCTCTGGAAGAGATGGAAAGGGCCAGCGGCGACCTCCGGCTCCGCGGCCTGAAGCTGGGGCCGAACTACCAGAACTTCGACCCGCTCGGGGAGAATGCCCGCCGTGTATACTCCAGAGCCCAGGAGATGAAGCTGCCGGTCCTGTTCCATCAGGGCACGTCTCCCATACGCGATGCGCCCTTGCGCTATGCCCACCCTCTGGTTATGGACGAAGTCGCCCTGCTTTTCCCAGAGCTGCGCATCGTTATGGCGCATATGGGGCACCCCTGGCTGGAGGACTGCCTGGTGGTGATACGCAAGCACCCCAACGTGTACGCGGACGTCTCGGGGCGGTTCTACCGGCCGTGGTAATTCTACAACGGTATGCGCCTGGCCTGCGAGTGGACTGTGACCCACAAGCTGCTCTTCGGCTCCGATTATCCAATCGCCACGCCCGGAGAGACCATGGCGGCGCTCCGCAACCTGGAACAATTCGTCCGTGCACACCATCTCCCGGAGGTGCCCGGCGACATCATCGAGGGCATAATTAACCGCGACTCCCTGGAGCTGCTGGGGCTGGACTACAGTCGCCACTCCGTAATCCGGCTCGACCATATGCGGGTTACAGTACCCGGCAGCACTTCCCGCCCGGCCGAGGGTACATCCAGCAGCGGCAGAACAAAACCGCGGGGCGAACCCAGAAAGGGGCATTGCTTTCTCAGCGCCAGCACCGTCTGGCGGGGGCCGGCGAAAGCCACGTATTCCAGCGTCCGCTCCCGGGGTTCCAGATGTTCACGGGCATGCAGGCAAACCCGCTCCAGAAACTCCCTTGCCTGGTTATCCCGGCGGCGCTGGAAGCGCTGCTGCGAGGAGCCCCCTTTCTTGTGCCGGCCGTGCACCAGCCCCCTTCCTGCTTTGCTGGAGACGATGCGTTCGCCCTGGCAGTATGCCACGGCGTATTCGCCCAGGTGCACGATGACCAGCCCGATGCCCCAGTCTTTTTGCAGCAGGAGTCTCAGCGGCCCCGGCTCATAGCCGTCAAATACGTCTGCGCCCGGGAGGGGAAAGGGAGGCAAGACGAGATATCCGCCTGCGCTGCACCGGAAAACGGCGGCGCCGGTCGCCGAACGGGAGGCGAGGACAGGCAAATCACCGGGATAAGCTCCGGCGCCCAGGGCTTCATCCAGCAGGCTGCCGCCTGTCCCTTCCGGTAGCCCCGGCGGCAGGTAGCCTGACCTTGTTATGGGCTCCGAAGCCGTCTCCAGTGTGGCCAGTAGCTCCAGCATCCTGTCCCGGCGCAGAAAGAAGCTGTTTGTTGTCGGTGTCATCTGCGGATGCTGCCTTACAGGTTGACCACGGTAGCCCCGTCGCCGCCCTCATCCCGGTTGCCGGTGCGGAAGAACTTCACCAGGGGATGAGCCGCCAGGCACTCTCTGACTATCTGGCGCACCGTTCCTGTACCCATACCGTGAATGATTCTGACCTCGTTCAGGTTGGCCAGTGTGGCGTCGTTGAGGTACATATCCATGGCTACCTCCACTTCATCGGCGCGTTTGCCGCGCAGGTCAAGCTGTGTCGATATCACCCTGGCGGCGGGCTGCGTCACCCTGTCCCGGGCCGGGGCCGGGGGTTTGCCGCCGTCCGTTTTCTTCAGGCTGTCCAGGCCCAGCTTGAGCACCAGCTTTCCAGACTTGACCTCTGCCTCCCCGGTCTCCCTGGATACCGACAGCACCGTAGCCTGGAGGCCAAGGTCGCTCACCTGGACCGTATCACCCACCGCGATAGGCTGCTCTGACCCGGGCACCTGCGGGGCCGGCATCCAGGCCGGGCTGGCCAGCTCCTTCCGTACCGCGGCCATCGCTTTCTTCGCCCGGTCGAGCCCTTCCCGCGTCTTCTCCCGGCGCAACTCCAGGCCCGCCTGGTTAATCAGCCGGTGCAGCTCCGCCGCTTCCCGGACTACCCTGTCCCTGGTCTCCTGAAGGGTGCGCTGCTCCTCCATCTTGAGCCGCTCCAGGCGCTGTTTCAGCTCGGTGTTGCGCTGCTCTATCTCCGTTCTCTCCTTCTCCATAAGGCTCCGGGCGTGTTCCATCTTCTGCTTTTCCGCCATAATGTCGGCCAGCACCACTTCCAGCTCCACGCTCCCCCGCGACAGGAAACTCCGGGCGCGGTCAATGATGGAGGGCAGGATGCCCAGACGCGAGGCGGTGGCCAGGGCATTGCTCCCGCCGGGAATACCCACCGCCAGGCGGTAGGTGGGCGTCAGGGTCACCGGGTCGAACTCAAACGAGGCGTTCTGCAGCCCCGGGG
>CAZZAU010000078.1:0-1727 GCA_964652725.1 uncultured Dehalococcoidaceae bacterium
GTGCTCGTCACCTTCATCGTCCCGATCCTGTCGATGCTGTTCCGCTCGGTCGAGAACCAGATCGTGCAGAATACCATGCCCGAGGCGGTGCAGGAGTTGAGGAGGTGGATGGTGGGGGGACTCAAGCTTGTCCAGGACTTCCACGACTACGGCACCGGGGCGGCTATGGAGGCTTTCGAAGCGGCGGGCAACCTGCCGGTGCGCAACTTTCGTGACGGCCTATTCCCGGGCATCGTCAAAATCAGCGCTCCCACCACGGTGGAGACCATAGGCGTGGGCATGGATGCCTGCCACGCCTGCGCGGTGCGCTGCAAGAAGATAGTGCAGACCGGCGAGCCCCACTTCGTGGACCCGGCCTACGGCGGCCCCGAGTACGAGACCCTGGCTTCGCTGGGCTCCAACTGCGGCATCGACGACCTGGCCGCCATCTCCAAGGCCAGCGAGCTGTGCAACGCCTATTCGCTGGATACCATCTCCACCGGCGAGGTGGTCGCCTTCGCCATGGAGTGCTTCGAGAACGGCCTGCTGAGCGGTAAAGACACCGGGGAGATGGAGCTAAAGTTCGGCAACACGGAGGCCATGCTCAGAACGGTGGAGATGATAGCCAGGCGGGAGGGCATCGGCGACCTTCTGGCGGAGGGAGTGGCGCGGGCGGCGCAGAAGCTCGGCCCGGCGGCGGAGGAGTTCGCCATCGCCGTCAAGAGCCTGGAGGCGGGAATGCACGAGCCCAGGGTCAAACCCAGCCTGGGGCTGGGTTTTATGGTCAACCCCCACGGCGCCGACCACTGCTGCAACCTGCATGATACCATGTACGTGGGCGATAACTGGAGAATGAAGGAGATGGCGTCACTGGGACTGCACGGACCCTTCCCCGTGGACGACCTGGGCGAACACAAGGTAAAGCTCTTCCGGACAGTGCAGCTCAAACTCGTTCTGCTCGACTCCCTGGTGGTGTGCCAGTTTCTTCCCTACACCCTCCAGCAGCTCAACGGTCTTACAGCGGGCGTCACCGGATGGGATACCAGCATCGAGGAGCTGCTGCAAATCTCGGAGCGGACGCTGAACCTGCTCCGCCTCTTCAACCTGCGGGAAGGCTTCTCCGCCGCGGATGACCGGTTGCCTTCGCGTTTCTTCAAGCCTAAAACGGACGGCGTCCTGGCGGACAAACCTCTCTCGCCGGAGGTTATGGAGCAGGCAAAGCAGCACTACTGCGCTCTGATGGATTGGGACGAGAAGGGAGTGCCCAAACAGCAGAAGCTGGAGGAGCTGGAAATCAGTGCCTGAGCACCCCGGGCGCTCTGCCCGGACAATCTCCGGCATTACCAAGACAGACTACGTTATGTCTATGCTTATCACCATCACCCTGTGACTGACGGTAGCCCCTGACGGCCGCGGGCCGCAGAGGCAGATAAGGAGGCCTCCTGTGTCAGAGCAAAAAGACAGGAAGGGTGCCGCGGAAAACTTCGGGGAGATTTTCCGCAACTTCGGCGAAGCCCTGAGCGAGATATTCAACGACCCCGAGCTCAAGGAAAAAGCCAGGGAGTTTGCCGAGAGCGCCTCCAGGGCCGCCCGCACCTTTGGCAGCCGCTTCCAGGACGAGGACGTCAAGGCCAGGTTCAGAGAGGCGGGCAAAGCCGCCCAGGAGTTCGGCAAGGGCATCACCGAGCGGTTCAAGTAGAAAACTGAAATTCCAATCCCGAGCGGAGACAAAAGGAGGTAAGTATGGA
>CAZZAU010000078.1:1737-7490 GCA_964652725.1 uncultured Dehalococcoidaceae bacterium
GCAAAGCCGCCCAGGAGTTCGGCAAGGGCATCACCGAGCGGTTCAAGTAGAAAAAATCCCGAGCGGAGACAAAAGGAGGTAAGTATGGAAGTACCTAACTGGCTCTTTGCCGGCCCGTTTCCGGGGCTGGCCGTTTACGTCTGGCTGGCGCTTACCCTGCACATCATCGCCAACAAGACGGACACTCCCAACGGCTGGCTGGCCTGGATTCCCATCGTCAATTTATACCTGATGTGCAAGGTGGCGGGCCGCTCCGGCTGGTGGACGCTCCTTTTCTTCGTCCCCCTGCTCAATATCGTCATCGGGATTATCGTCTGGATGGGCATCGCCGAGGCCCGGAACCAGCCGGCGTGGCTGGGAATACTGATGATAGTGCCCATCGCCAACCTGGTCATTCCCGGGGTGCTGGCCTTCAGCGAATAGGCTGTGCCGGAGTCGGAGTTAAGGAACGGCGGCACACTACCAGAGGTAGTCCTTGAGCTCCCGGCTGCGGCTGGGATGGCGCAGGGCCGCCAGAGCCTTGCGCTCAATCTGGCGTATACGCTCCCGGGAAAGCCCGAACTGCCTGCCCACCTCGTCCAGGGTGCGGCTGCGCCCGTCCAGCAGGCCAAACCTGAGCTCGATGACCTCCCTCTCGCGCTGGGGCAATGACTCCAGCACCCTGGTCAGTTGCTCCCTGAGCACGCCCCGGGTGGCCTGTTCCTCCGGCGACTGCGAGACCTGGTCAGCGATAAACTCGGACAGCTCGCTCTCCTCCCCTTCTTCCCCTATGGGGGTCTCCAGAGATATAGGCTCGCGGTAGGCCAGCGCGGCAAGCTCTTCCACCTTGTTCCTGGGCAACTCCAGCCGCTCCGCCATCTCCTCATCGGTAGGCTCTCGCCCGTACTCCTGGAAGAAACGTTGCCTTGCCTTGCGCAGGCGGGTGAGGTGCTCCACCATATGTACCGGTAGACGCACCGTGCGTGACTGGTCGGCGATGGACCGGGTAATCGCCTGCCGTATCCACCAGGTGGCATAGGTGCTGAACTTGTATCCGCGGCGGTAATCGAACTTCTCCACCGCGCGCATCAGCCCCAGATTGCCTTCCTGGATAAGGTCAGGTAAGGGCATCCCTTTGCCCAGGTTCTTCTTGGCCACAGAGATAACGAGGCGCAGGTTGGCCTTGATTAGGTGCTCCGTAGCGCGCTGCGCCTCCGCCCGGATGCTTGCAAAATGGCTTTCCAGCTCCGCCCTGTGTTCGTCCAGCCAGGCGCGGAACCCGGCCGAGCTCAGCACCGCTTGCATTTCTGCCAGCGTGGTGCGCCGCCCGGCCTCGCCCAGCAGCGGCCACGGCAACAGCCTGGTGAGCACGGACAGGCTGACGAAGTCCCGTTCCACCAGAGCCTCGTCCCGTGCGGTCCTCTCCGCTACCGACTTCACCAGGTTAAGGTCAACCGGGCCGTCCACGGCCGCCCGCACCGCGGGATGCATTACCGCCTCTGCCACCTGCGCCTCCGGGGGCACGGCCACCAGAGCGCACAGGGCCTCAAAGACCGGCGCCAGCCCGGCCAGCCTTTCGCCGAGGGCCAGGACCATGTCCACAGCCGAAGGCTCCCTGCGATGCCGCTTTCTCCACTCCGCCTCCTCCCGCGAAAGGCGTCTGCCTTGTTCTATCTGGCTCGAAAGCGCGTTTTCTTCTTCCCCCTTCAGCAGCGGCACTTCTCCGGCCTCGCCCAGGTAAATCTCCAGGGCGCTTTCCCCCTGCCGCTTCTGCTGCGCCGCAGGCTGCGGCCGGCGCTCTTCCGGTTCATCGATGTTTTCTTCTTCTCCGCTGGAGGGCTCCAGTTCTTCCTCCATGTTCGCTTCACCCTCTGTCACGTCTTCCTATGACTCCTCGTTCTTGCGCTCTTTCTTTTCTTCAGGGCGGCCGAACTCCCTGAGCTTCTGTGCCAATTCGGCCAGCCGTTTCTGCACGCGGTCATTGATGGTGCCCGGCTCGTAGGTACCGTCAGCGCGACGTTCGCCCATTTTCTCCCCCGTGAGCACCTCCATCCCTTCCGCGATGCTGCGTACCGGGTAAATGTGGAACTTCCCTTCTTTCACCGCCTCCGCTACCTCCTCCTTCAGCGCCAGGTGCTTTACATTGGCCTCCGGAATGAGCACCCCCTGGTTGCCGCTTAAGCCTTTCGCCCGGCACACCTCGAAGAAGCCTTCGATTTTCTCGTTGACCCCGCCGATGGCCTGCACCTCGCCCTTCTGATTTACCGAGCCGGTAACAGCGATGTTCTGCTTGAGCGGCACTTCCGCCAGGCGCGAGAGCAGGGCGTACAGCTCGGTGCTGGAGGCGCTGTCTCCCTCCACTTCCTCATAGCTCTGCTCGAACACCAGCCGCGCCACCAGTGAAAGCGGCGCCTCGCGGGCGTAGCTGTCCGCCAGGTAGCCGCCAAGAATCATGACCCCTTTGCTGTGGATGCGCCCGCCCAACTTTGCTTCCCGCTCAATGTCGACCAGCCCTTCCCGGCCCACTCCCAGGCTGGCGGTGATGCGCGCGGGCTTGCCGAAGGCGAAATCGCCCAGGTCAAGGACCTCCAGTCCGTTCACCTGGCCCACCTTCTCCCCCTCAGCATCGATCATTATGATGCTTTTGCCTATCATCTCATTGATGCGCTGCTGGATAAGGTTGGAGCGGTACACTTTCTGCTCTATGGCCTGCCTCACGTGCTTGGCCTCTATCAGGCGCGACCCGTCACGGTCCGCCCAGAAATTAGCCTCCCGGATAATGTCAGCGATGTCCCGGAACATCGTGGACAGCTTGTCCTGGCTGCCCGCCAGCCGCGAGCTGTGCTCCACGATCTTGGCCAGAGCATCGTTCTTCAGGTGCTTCAGGTCCTCTTCCTGGCAGGTGCGGCAGATGACGGCGGCATATTTGCCCACGTTTTCTTCGGTCCGCTCCATGCGGGTATCAAAATCCGCCTTCACCTTGAACAGCTCCTTGAACTCCAGGTCCAGCCGCCACAGCAGGTAGTAGAAAATAGGCTCGCCGATGACCACCACCTTGATGTCCAGGGGTATGGGCTCCGGCCGCAGGCTCTTGGTGGCCATAAAACCGAAGCGCTCCCCCGCCTCTTCAATGACCAGCTTCCCGTCCCGGAGCGTCCTCTTCAGCGCCTGCCAGGACTCGAAGTTGGACAGCACGTCTTCTATTCTCACCACCAGATAGCCGCCGTTAGCCCGGTGCAGGGAGCCGCTCCTGATCAGGGTGAAGTCCGTGGTCAGCGCGCCGAACTGGGCCTCCTTCTCTATCCTGCCAATGAGATTGTGGTAGGTGGGATTGAACTCCACCACCACCGGTGCGCCCTTAAGCTCGGCGTTGTCCACCAGAACGTTCACTTGGTACTGGCGCAACGCCCGCTCTTTCAGCATTCCCTGCATTGCCCCCAGCGGCCCGGCTTCCGCCTGCTGCTCCGCCCGGAACTGCTGGAAGTTTTCCACCATATCCTGCTCCACGTCTTTAAGGTACTCCACCACCTGCGCCAGCTTGCCGTACTTGCCCTTCAGCTCCTCGAACAGATGGCTTATGGCGTAGCGGGCCACCTCTTTATCCGTCTCCTCCAGCTGTTCGTGGACCTCCCTGTCACGGCTGCGCAGCCGGGCGACGTGGTCCTGCATCTCCTTGCTCAGCGCTTCTCTTTTCTTCTCCAGCTCGCTGCGCTCTTCCTTGCCCAGCTTGCCGTATTCTTCTTCCGTCATCGGCCGGTCATCCACCAAGGGCACGAAGACAAGCCCGAAGGGCGTGCTCTGGAGTCTGAACCCCTGCTCTTCCGCCTTGCTGCGCAGCCTCTCGAAAATCGCCTCGCGCTGCTTTGAAAACTGCTCCGTAACCTCGGCCCGCCGGTCCGCGTACTCCTTGCTGGCGAAGACCTGCTCTATGCTGCGCCTGGCATTCTCCACGAGACGCGCCATATCCCTGTGCAGCTCCTGGCCCATGCCCGCCGGGAGCTGCACGGCCCTGGGATGGTAGGGGTCACGGAAATTATTGACGTAGCACCAGTCCGGCGGAGTTTCCTTCTTTTCCGCCAGTGCTTCCAGAAAAGGCCTGATGGCGGTGGTCTTGCCCGTCCCCGCCGGACCCGATACGAAGATGTTAAATCCCTGTTTGGGGATGTTCAGACCGAACTCGAGTGCGCTTATGGCCCGGTCCTGGCCGATAATGCCTTTGATCGGCTCGATGTGTTCAGTAGAATCGCACCTGAACAGTGCCGGGTCACACCAGAGGCGCACCTGTTCCGCACTCAGTTCCCTTGCCATACTACCTCCTTAATAAATTGCGTGCTGTCCAGCGCACTAATCCATAATAAGCTTACAACGGCCCGCCGGTCAAAGTCCAAACCGGCCGCCGCTTTACCGTTTCATATTATGTCGCCGCTCCGGCTGTGCGCATCGCCCGATAAGATAAATTTACCGTTCCACATTATCTAATATCGGCGGCCGGGAACCCCCATCCCCACCCGAAAGTACTAGCACCGGCGACCTGTCTCGCTTGACGATGCCGCGTCCGCCCCCATACAATTGTGTGAGAATATGGTTAACAGGTGGGACGTCATCATCATCGGCGGGGGTCCGGCCGGGTTGTTTGCCGCGCTGGAGCTTTCCCGGGTGCCCGGCCTCAGCATCCTGGTGATAGAGAAAGGCCGGGACATTGACCGGCGCACCAACTTGGTCAGCGGCCTGGGCGGGGCCGGTGCCTTCAGTGACGGCAAACTCATCCTTTCTCCTCATACCGGGGGCAGGCTTACGGACTACCTCCCCGGAGACCAGGTTGAGGAACTCATCCGCCAGGTTGACCGGACGTACCGGCGCTTTGGTGCCCCGGAGCAGGTCTACGGCACCGGCCCGGGGATTGAGGCCATCGGCCGCAGAGCCACGGCGGCGGGACTGAGACTGGTAAGCTCGCCCGTGCGCCACCTGGGCACAGACCGCTGCCGCTCCGTGCTCAAGGCGATGCACGGCCACCTGAGTGCCCGCACCGAGTTCCGGCTGGAGACAAGGGCCACGCGGGTAATAGTAGACGGCGGCCGGGTGACGGCGGTGGAAACGGATGCCGGCAGGCTGGAATGCGAGTACGTGGTGCTGGCTCCCGGCCGGGAGGGAGCGGACTGGCTCTCCGAGCAGGCCAAATTGCTGGGCCTCACCACCCACAATAACCCGGTAGACGTGGGGGTAAGGGTGGAGGTCCCGGCGCCGGTGCTGACAGGCCTGACAGACGCTCTTTACGAGGCCAAGCTGGAATACATTTCCCGCAGCTTTGGTGACCGCATCAGGACATTCTGCATGTGCCCGTCCGGGGAGGTTATCACCGAGACCACGGGCGGAGATGACCCGGTGGTTACCGTCAACGGGCAGAGCTACGCCAACGGCAGAAGCGGGAACACCAACTTCGCCGTGCTGGTAAGCACTGATTTCACCCGTCCCTTCCACGAGCCCATCGCTTACGGCAAGTACCTGGCGCGGCTGGCCAATATCCTGGGAGGCGGGGTGCTGGTGCAGCGCCTGGGCGACCTTCTCTCCGGGCACCGTTCCACCCCGGTGCGCATCGGGCGGGGGGCGGTAAGACCCACCCTCACCACCGCCACCCCCGGGGACGTCAGCTTCGTCCTGCCCTACCGCCATCTCACCGGCATTGTTGAGATGCTCCAGGCCATGGATGAACTGGTCCCCGGACTGGCCGCCGCAGATACCCTGCTCTACGCCATCGAGGTGAAGTTCTATTCTTA
>CAZZAU010000079.1:0-7381 GCA_964652725.1 uncultured Dehalococcoidaceae bacterium
GATTATGGACGGTCACCGCCCCCGCCCCCAGCACCGCCTCGAAGGCCAGCGGCGTATCCAGCTTTTCTGCGGGCAGAATCCGCCCCGTGGCACCGCCTACCTGCACCATTTTGACGTCTTGCGCACCGGCAAGCCCCTCCACCAGTTCGCGCAGAGGACTGCCCAGCACCAACTCATAGACGCCCGGTCTGCGCACATCTCCGCTAACGGAGAAGACTTTGGTGCCCTTGCTCCGCTCCGTCCCCATCCCGCTGAACCATGCCGCGCCGTTGCGCATGATGGACGGGATATTCATCAAGGTTTCCACATTGTTGATGACGGTGGGTTTGCCCCACAGACCGGAGACGGTGGGGAAGGGAGGACGGTAGCGTGACTCGCCGCGCTTGCCCTCGATGGAGTCCATCAGCGCCGACTCCTCCCCGCAGACGTAGGCACCGGCGCCTTCTTTTACCTCGATGGCCAGACCGTCCAGATAGCCCGCCTTTCTCGACTGTTCGATGGCATTCCGCAGCCGGGCGAGGAGGCGGTGGTACTCGGCGCGCAGGTAGATATAGGCCTGCCGGGCGCCGATGGCGTAGCCGGCGATGGCGATGCCCTCCACCAGGGTGAAGGGGTCATTCTCCAGGATGTAGCGGTCTTTGAAGGTGCCCACCTCCCCCTCGTCGGCGTTGCAGATGACGTACTTTTCATCGCCCGGCGCCTTCCTGGCGCCTTCCCATTTGATGCCGCAGGGAAAGCCAGCTCCTCCCCGTCCTCTCAGTCCGGACGCCTTTATCTCGCCGGTTACCTGCTCCGGGGTCATATGCTGGCGGACTTCGGCCAGCGCCTTGAAACCGTCCTGCGCCAGATAGCTCTCTATATGCACGGGGTCGATAACCCCGCAGTTCTTCAGCACCACGCGCTCTTGTGGCATATCTATTTATATTCCTTATATTCCCTATTCGTATTCGTTAAGTATCTTCTTGATTTTCTCCGGCGTCAGGTCGCCGTGGGCGTCATAATTGACCAGCATGGCCGGGGCATGGTCGCAGAGGCCGATGCAGTTGGTCAGTTCAAGCGTAAAACGTTTATCGGCGGTGGTCTCCCCCGGCCCTATACCCAGCACCCCTTTCACCACCTCGATGATAACCTCGGAGTTCTTGAGATAGCAGGGCACAGACTTGCATACCCTGATGACGTTGCGGCCCAGCGGCCGGGTGGAAAGAAAGGAGTAGAAGCTGACCACCCCGTACACTTCATGCAGGGGAATGGCCAGAGACCACGCCACCTCCTCCATGACCTCACCGGGCACGTAGCCGTGCCGCTCCTGGGCTTCCCGCAGAAGGCCCAGCAGGTACTCTCGCTTAACGGGTCCGGCGGCAGCGCTGCCCCTGCTCATAGCTAACCTCTGATAAAAACGGCCTTCTCCGCCTTGAACTTGCCCGGCTGCCTGGGTTTGCGCAGCGCCCCGGAGGGACACAGGGCAATGCATTCATCGCATTCTTCGCAGATGACTTCATCGACGGGGCGGTCACAGCCGGAAACGACCTTGCTCGCAAAGCCGCGGTAGGCCACACCAAACACCGGCTCTCCCTGCGCATTCCGGCAGCCGGCGACGCAGCGGCGGCACAGCACGCACTTGGACATATCCCGGACGAGGCAGGGGTTCTCGGACTCCGCCGGGTAGTAATGCTTCCTCACCCGGAAGCGGGGCAGGCCTATATCCAGGTCCGCGGCTATCCGGCGCAGCTCGCAGATATTGGCCTTATCGCACACCAGGCAAGACTCAGGATGGCTGGCCAGCATGAGCTCCACCATCACCCGGCGCGCCTCGACCACCCTGGGAGTGTGGGTGCGCACCACCATCCCTTCTGCGATAGGCGTATGGCAGGAGCCCATCAGGGTACGGGAGCCCTCCACCTCCACCACGCACAGCCGGCAGGCGCCGATGGGGGCCAACCTCTCGATGTAGCAGAGGGTGGGAATTTCGATGCCCTGCTCCCGCGCCGCCTCCAGAATGGTCATCCCCGGCCGCCCGGAAACCAGCCGGTCATTAATGGTCAGGTCTATGCGTCTTTCCTGACTGTCCATTCACACCCCGCAGGCTTAGGCACTATTATAATATATTGGTGAAGAGCGCACCAGCAGCGCACCCCCTTATGCATACTTAAATGCTATCACAAAGTCAGCAGGGCAACAACAGATTTGCCGCTTTCAAGCGGCCTGTGATAAACTCTAACGGATTCCACATGAACGTTCTGGTCAGCAACGATGACGGCATACACGCCGAGGGACTCTGGGCGCTGGTCCGGGAGCTGACCAGAATCGCCCTGGTGACGGTGGTGGCCCCGGACCGCGAGCAGAGCGCGGCCGGCACCGCGGTGACGCTCTGGCAGCCCCTGCGCATACGAAAGGTCAGGCGGATAGTGCCGGGAGCGGAGGCCTACGCCGTGGAGGGCTCGCCTTCGGACAGCGTCATACTGGCGCTGGGCAACCTGGTCAAAGACCGGGCGGACGTGGTGGTGTCCGGCATCAACTGGGGCATGAACCTGGGGGAGGACGTATATATATCGGGAACGGTGAGCGCCGCTCTCCAGGGCTATCTGCACGGCTATCCCGCCATAGCTATTTCCGCCAGCCCGGAAGGTCCCCGAATCCTGGAGGTGGCCGCCAGACTGGGCACGCTGCTGGCGCAACGGGTGGCGGCCGGTCTGCCGGCCAGCAACGTCTGCCTGAACGTCAACGTCCCCGCCACGCCTCTGGAGAAAATCAAACAGGTGCTGGTTACCACACTGGCCAACCAGAGCCACATCAACACCGTCACCGAGGGCAAGGACAGCAAGCGGGTCTACTACTGGCTGGTGCGCGAGCGCACTACCCACTCAAGAGAAGAGGGCACCGATATGTGGGCCATCGATAACGGCTGCATCTCCATCACGCCATTGTTCACCAACCGCACCGGCGAGGAACTGCACCCGCTGCTGGATACGCTCTGCCATGGTCTCCTCGACGAGCTGAAGAAAGGGATGGAGAACCCGGAATGAGGCACTACATCGGCGTGGATATCATCGAAATCGGACGGGTCAAAGAGGTGCTGGCGCGGTGGGGAGACACCTTTCTGCGCCGTATCTATACGGAGGCGGAACTGGCGCTGTACCGGGAGAAGCCGCCTTCTCTGGCGGCCCGGTTCGCCTGCAAAGAGGCGGTGATGAAGCTCCTGGGCACGGGGCGGCGGGGTGTAAGCTGGCGGGAAGTAGAGGTACTTTCCCGGCCCGGCGGCCAGCCCCGGGTGAACCTGTACGGCAGGGCACTGGGCCGGGCGGACAAGCTGGGCATCAGAGAAGTTGCCGTCAGCCTTTCCCACTGCCGGGATTACGCCGTCGCTTCGGTGAGCGCTGTCGCCGGCACGGATAAGCGCCACAGCCGGATAAGCGGTAACGGCTAAGTGAGCAATACCGGGCAGGCACCGCAGTCCGCGGCAGGCAAGATCTTCTATGGCTACTGGGTCCTGGGAGTTTCCTTTCTCTGCCTGGCCCTTTTTTCCGGCTCCGGGGTGGGAGTGTTCAGCCTTTTCGTCACCCCGCTGCAGGCCGAGTTCGGCTGGGGGCGGGGGGAGATTATGCTGGGCTTCACCGTTTTCTTCCTGCTCACCGGCCTGGGAGCGCCGCCAGCGGGGCTGCTTGTCGACCGGTACGGGGTGAGGGGAGTCATCGCCGCGGGCGCTCTTATCGCCGGCCTCAGCTTCGGCTCGCTTTACTTCATGCAGCACCTCTGGCACCTTTACCTTGCCTTCTTCTTCATCGGCACCGGGATGGCTGCGGTGGGGCAGGTGCCGGCCAGCACCATGATATCCAACTGGTTCGTCAGGCGGAGGGGCACCGCCATCGGTATTATGTCAACAGGTATCGGCGCCGGCATACTGGTGCTGGCTCCGGTGGTGGGTGGCTTCCTGATTCCCACCTTCGGCTGGAGGACCGCCTATCTGGCGCTGGGCATACTCTCCCTGCTGCTCATACCGCTGGTGCTGCTCGTGGTCAGAACCAGGCCCTCGGATATGGGCCTCTTCCCCGACGGCGCCGCCGGGTCCCTCGCAGAAACGGCTGACCCCTCTTTCGCCTCCCGGGGACTCAACCTGAAAATGGCCCTCGGCACCACGGCCTTTTGGCTGCTCGCCGTCACTTTCTTCGTCAGCGGCTTTGCCTCGCTGGGAGTCATACAGAACCAGGTGCCCCACCTCCAGGACATCGGCTTCCCCCTGGCCATAGCCTCCAGCGCGCTCACCGGCCTGGGCCTCGGCAGCGCCATAGGCAAGTTCTTCTTCGGCTGGCTGTGCGACCACATAAAGGCCACCCGGGCCTGCGCTCTCAGCCTGGTACTGCTGGCCACGGGCACCCTTATGCTTATGTTCATTGAACCCGGTTCCCCTCTGGTGCTGATCTGGCTGTACTCCATCGTCCTGGGGCTGGGCGCAGGGGGGTGGCTCCCCACCATGTCCATCCTGGTCAATATCAACTTCGGGCTGCTATCTTACGGGGCAATCTTCGGCATGGTCTCTCTGGCCCAGGGCATCGGCGGCGCGCTGGGCCCCTTCTTCGCCGGCTTCCTGTATGACACCATGACCACCTACCGCTGGGCCTTCACCATCTTCCTGGTGCTGTTCGGGGTAGCCATCCCGCTGGTGCTGGGCGTACGGCGGCCCCGGCCATACAAATAGAGAGACTACCCGGGCGCCGTCAAGCCCGTACGGGAGACGAACAAGCCGCAATCCTGGTCATCGCCTCTCGGCAAGCCATTTGAGCCGCGCCGAAACCGCCTTGGCTGCAGAAGCGCGGGAGGGGGCCTTTTCCAGCCGGTTGGACAGGGCCGCGTCGCCCACCACGTCCCGCACCCAGGAGCTGAAGTCATTATGCCCACCCATAACATGATGCCGGTAAGACTCCTCGGACATATCGTTCAGAGCGTCGGCCAGATCTCCCAGGTTCCTCAGGGTGCGCCCGTCGCAACACCAGAAGACATGTTCTCCAGGCACATTGCCCAGCCAGGTTCTTACCGTTTCTTTATTGAGCGCCATGACATTCCTCCTGTACAAAGCAAGAATGCATTCATTTGCCTTACGCATCACTCCGGCAAATGAAAGGGGTGGGGATTAGCTCCCCACCCCACGCCATAATCCGTTTGAGGCTACTTTTTGGTGCCGAAGGGCGGTTTGGAAGGACCGCCGCCGGGCTTGCCGGGCTTTTTGGCCATCGTGTTCACCTCCTTATTCGTTCGGGATACGCATCATCAGGTCAATATCCTGCGCCTTTCTGGTGCCTTTCCTTGATCCAGCGGGCGATATCCTTCGGCTTGTCTGAATCGAACATCTTGAACCCTTTGGCCGTGGGCTCGGTGCCTTCCACGGAAACCGCGGACAGGACGTATTTCTTCTGCCCCTTGCCCGGATATTTGGGGTTGAGCTCCACCACCGCCGCGCCCCTCCCCAGCGGCCCGCCCGATGCCGGACTGGCGGAAAGGAAGAAGAACACCTTGCTACCCGGTTCTGTCATCTCCTCTATTTTCTGGCGTATCTGGGCCTCGGTGAGTATGTCCACTTTGGGAATGACCCTTTTTTCCACCAGCGCCACTTTCTTCGCGTCCTTGTCGAACCACCCCTCGTACAGGAGCAGCTCCGGGCTCTTGTCCAGAGAGGTGTAGTCTTTTATTTTGATGTTCTTGGCCGCAGCCTCATGACCGGCAAAGACCCGGATGTCCTGCGCCTTTTCGCCGGCCCTGCTCCGGGTGACTGCCATCAACCGCCATACCCAGTCCGAGTCTTTATGCATCTCGTTGATCAGATACTTGCCCACCAGCTCCGGGATAGGCCTGGGACCGGGCAACTTTTCCGCCTTCGCCGCCGGCGCTGCCGCGGGACCGCCGGACGTCCCCGCCACCGGATTGGTACCGGCCATATCCAGCGTGGCATCTTCCGCCGGCGCCGTCACTACTTTCTTTTTCCTCCAGAACATGTTCTGCCCTCCTTCTGCTTGCTCGGGTGACCTCTTGACCACCCTACTTTAGTATGAAGCGTTAATGATGAACCATTCTTCACGAATTATAGAGCATCAATAACCGGTTGTCAATAGTACGCCCGCAATCCCGGCACAGAATTTCTTGAGCCCAGCCGGAAATTGCCTGATTTCCTCTTGCATTATTACCCTTTCATACCTTAAAATAAGAATGTTTTTGTATTATGAAATATGAAGCATTTTTCCTGTTTCGTCAGGGAGGCACCAAATAGCTGAGTGGACGTTTCTGACCAACCACGCTGTCATACTCGGCTACATCTCCCTCCACCCCCGCATGAGCGCCCGCGACCTGGCCTTCGCCGCGGGCATTACGGAACGGGCCACCCGTAAAATTATCGCCGACCTGCTGGCGGCGGGCTATATCACCAAGGAACGGGAGGGCAGACGCAACCGCTATCACATCAATCCTGACCTCCCCTTGCGCCACCCCAGCCTGGAGGAGACCGCCGTGGGCTACCTCCTCCAGATACTCGGCTGGCGGAAACGGGGCCGCCCGCGTAAAATAAAATAGAAAGCAAGATGCGCCCCCTCCATTTTCGCTGGAAATACATCGCCCTGCCCCTGGGCATACTGGGCCTCTCGGCGGCGATGGCGGCCTTTTTCTACCCCCGCCTCCCTGCCGCCCTCGCCTATCACTTCGCCGCAGGCGCGCCGGACAGGTGGATGGACCGCGCCTCCTTTCTGGCCTGGATGCTGGTGCCCCAGTTCCTGCTGGCAGGGCTGGCCGGGGGTGTCATCCGCGGCATGCTCGCGCTGGCCCGGCGCGCACAACCGGAGAAAACACCTGAGGGCATCCTGCTGGTTATGGGCAACATGATAGCTCTGCCCCAGGCCATCCTCAGCTTTGCAATGCTCAACGTTTTCAGCTACAATGCATACGGAGCACAGATAATGCCGCTGTGGCTGTTTGCCCTGATAGTTATGGCGCTGGGCGGCGGCGCCCTGGGCGTCTTCTTCATCCTGGCCATGAGACAGACTCTGCTCCGTAAATAGCCCGCAGTTTCAGGAGCCCGCATCATATGAAGCAAAAGATACCCGGCAAAGTGAGCATGGAAAAGCTGGTCTCATTGTGCCAGCGCCGCGGCTTCATCTTCCCCAGCAGCGAGATCTACGGCGGCCTGTCCAGTTGCTGGGACTACGGCCCGCTGGGAGTGGAGCTGAAACGCAACGTCAAGGAGGCCTGGTGGCGCGCCGTGGTGCAGGCACGCGACGATGTGGTGGGCATTGACACCAGCATCCTGATGCACCCGCAGGTATGGGCCGCCAGCGGGCACCTTAAGCAGTTCTCCGACCCCCTGGTGGAGTGTAAGCAGTGCCACCTGAGATGGCGCCTCGAT
>CAZZAU010000080.1:0-7282 GCA_964652725.1 uncultured Dehalococcoidaceae bacterium
TGTACGGCCCGGAGGACCCCGTAGCCGCCATGAAACAGCCCAACTTCGATAACGAGCGGATGTGGCGCCTGCTGCGTGGCTCCTATGATATTCACCAGCATACCGGGCCCTCCTCCACCACTATCCGCCTCTATGACCAGATAGAGTTCGCCATTCAGGCCTGCCAGGTGGGACAGGCGGGCATAGTGTGCAAAGACCATACCCTGACCACCAGCCCCTCGGTGACGCTGACCCAGAAGGTGGTGGACCGGTGGGCCGAGGAGCACGGCAAGAAAAAGGTTGAAGTCTTCGGCGGCGTGGTGCTGAACTACGCCGTGGGCGGGCTAAACCCGGACGCGGTGGTGGCATCATACCGGGTGGGGGGCAAGTACGTCTGGCTGCCCAACATGGACGCCGCCCACCACCGCCGGGTGACCCAGAGCCCAAAGGGGGGCGGCATCTCGGTCATCGATGAAGACGGGAAAGTGGTGCCGCAGATGAAAGAGATTCTGGCCCTGATGGCGGAGACTGATATGGTGCTGGGGCTGTGCCACCAGAGCACCGCCGAGCGCCTGGCCGTGGTCAGGGAAGCGGCCGAAATGGGGGTGCAGCGCATAGAGGTAGCCCACGTGAACTACCCGCTCACCATGTGCACGCCGGAACAGGCCAGAACAATGGCCGATATGGGCGCCTACATCGGCATTTACGGCATGCACGTGGCCCCACCCGCTTTCACCTGGCAGGAGACTATGGCTTTCTATCATACGGTGGGGCCGGAGCGGATAGTGCTCGGCTCCGATGCCGGCCACGTCGAGACCGGCATACCCTGGGAGCAGTTGCGCAAGCTCATCCTGGGCTTTCTCTTCCACGGGGTGCCTGATGAGCACGTGAAGATGATGTGCCAGACCAACCCGTACAACCTGCTGCACTGAGCGCAGCGGCCAGGAGGTGGTGAAGATGGCAGAAAAGGGTCCTATCATCTATTTCCAGAAGCCCCGCCTGCGGCAGCCGCATATGGTCTGCGGCATCAACGGCTGGGTAGACGGCGGGGAGGCGGCCAGCGGCGCCGTCCATTACCTGGCCAGAAAGCTGCGGGCCAGAAAGTTCGCCGAGATGTCCATCGACCAGTTTCACGTGTACCAGACGCCGGGGCAGCTCTCTCTGCGGCCGCAGATAGAAATCAGGGACGGCCTGCTCAAGGAGCACATCTTCCCCGCCAACCTGTTCTTCTACTCCAGGCGGAGCCGGGGCGGGCGCGATCTGGTGCTTTTCCAGGGTACGGAGCCCAACCTGAACTGGGAGAAGTACGCCGGCGCCGTCCTGGACCTGGCGGAGGAGCTGGGCGTGACCAGGATCTACGTGCCGGGAGGCGTGCTGGACAAGTGTCCCCATACCAGAGAAGCGGGAGTCTTCTGCGCCTGTACTTCGGCGGAGCTAAGGGAGGAGATGCAGCACTACGTTATGCAGCCAAGCAACTACGAGGGGCCGGGCAGCTTCGGCACCACCTTGCTCCACCTAGCCCGGGAGCGGGACATACCGCTGGCGAGCATCATCGCCCGGGCGACCTACTACCCTGAATACAACGTGGTCATACCCCGCAACCCCAAGGCCATATGGGCCATCGTCGCCAGGCTAAACAGCCTGCTCCGCCTGAACCTGGACCTGGCCGACCTCGAGCAGGAAGGCAGGGAGCTGGAGGCGAAGCTCAACTTCATGGTCGGCCACAACCCGGAGTTCCAGAGCTACGTTGGCGAACTGGAAAGGGAGTACGTCGAGCTCAAATACGAGGAGCCGCTGGACATCTCGGGCACCGAGGCGGTGGAACTGGCCGAGGAGTACCTGAGAGGGCAGGGAGAAGAGTAACTCCGGCCTGCCCGCGGAATCTAATATCCCTCTTCGGCGGCGGCCACGATAGCCTTCAGGTTGGCGATGGGGGTCTGCAACGAGATGGCGCACTCCGGGCCGATAGAGTCCACCCCGGCCTCGATATTGTACCGGGCCTGTTTGTAAACGTCCTCCGGGGTGCCCTGGAGCAGGCCGTCTATGTTGGAGATGCCGCCCAGCAGTGAAATCTGGCCCCCCGCCGCCTCCACCGCCTTTCTGGGGTCGTTCTGCCACTCGAAGTGGTAGCCGTCATAGCCCTCGGTGGCGATGATGGGAATTCGGTCCAGGCATTTGCCGCAGATGTGCAGAATGGTGGGCCCGCCGATTTGGGCCAGCATACGCCGGTGCACCGGCACCAGGAACTCGGCGTAGGTTTTAGGGCTGACCATGGCCCCGGTGGCGTGGTCGGGCAGCACCACCGCATCCGCCCCGGCCCTTAGCTGGGCGTTGGCGAAGGCCACCGTAACCGGCAGGTAGGCATTGAGCAGCGCCCGCACCTGGTCAGGGTCCAGCCGCACCATAATGAGAAAGTCCTCCACCCCCACGGTGTGGTAGCAGATGGTCCACGGCCCCATCACCTTGCCGATGATGGCAGCGCGGTCCCCGTACTGACGGCGGAGCATGGAGATGGCCTCCAGCACCACCTTCATCGACGGTTTTTCCAGCAGGTTGTCCGGGACGACCACGTCCTGCGCGCTCTTCACCGGGTGGGTCACCGACTCGGGCATGGTGTTGTCATCGCCCCAGTTCATCTCGCAGCCCAGCGCCGCCGCCTCCTGCTGGACGCTGAACTCGGGCATTATGGTATCGAAGCCCAGTATCTCGTAGCCGGCGGCGGCCAGCTCGGCCATGGCTTTCGCGTTCAGGTGCGCATCAGGGAAATGGACGCCCACTCTGTCCATCAGCTCCACGCAGGCGATGGAGGTGGGACTGGATACGGAGATACGCTTGCCCTTCCTGCCCCCCATCAGATTGGCCAGGAAACGCCGCCGCGGCGTCAGGTCTGGCTTTTCTCCGTTGCTCTGGACGTTCATATCTCTACCCTCTAGGCCTGAATCGGCAGCCCGCCGTGCTTCTCGATAAGCTCCACCACCCGCCCCACCCGGTTGATATCGGCGTCAATGGGCAGGTTGTCGCCCATCCCCACGATGAACCGGTAGCCGGGAGCCATTTCCTTGAACATGTTGATGATGAAGCGGTCAAATACCTCATCGCTGTACATCGGCTCGAAAAGGATGGAGGGGATACCTCCCCAGATGGTGACTTTGTCTCCCATCTGCTCGCGGAACTCCCGCATCGGCACCAGCGTCTGCGGGGCGGGAGTAATGGCCTCGGCGATGTCTATGCCCGTATCCTTGAAGAAAGGATTGAGCCGCCGCATCTCGCCATCGGTGTGGGCCATGGCCAGCCTGCCGTGGGAATGGAGGAAGTCCACCGCCTCGCGGAACCAGGGAACGAAATACTTGCGGAACACCGGAGTATGAATGTCATCGCTCCAGTTAGCGCAGACGTTGAAGGCCTCCAGGTCGCAGCCCATCGCCACCCTGAGCTTGCGCCGGTCCAGGTCTTTCATCACCTCCATCAGCTCCTCCACCCGGGCGGGACGGTCCGCCAGCTCGTAGAAGAACTGCTCGTAGCCTATTACCTCCCTCATCACCCGCTGCACCGGCGACCACAGCCCGCCGGCGGCGGTCATCACCAGCCCGTCCTCCCCCACCTCCTCCTTCACCTTGTTGAAGGCAGCGAAGTCGTCCACCGGCTCAATGTGCTCCATAACGTAACTGATGACCGGGTAATCCGCTTCGCTCTTGAAGAGCTTCTCCATCTCGTACTTGAGCCAGGGTCCTTCCGAGGTATCGAAGATTTCCTTCTTGGCCACAGTGCCGATGGGGGTGCGGTACTCGGTGGTGATGAAGGGAGGGTCATGCTTTTCCACCACCTCCATGTCCCGGTACTCCTCCCGGACCACGGAGAAAAAGCGCACCTGGGCACCGGCGCCCTGGTCGCGCAGGATAGCCACCTGGCTCCAGCCCCGGTACTTGTCAGGCAGCGTGCCGTGGGCGGAATGGTAGTTGTACCAGACGTCTATGCGCGCGCCGAAGGGCAGTTTGTCCAGTTGCTCCCCGCGGGCCGCGGCCAGGATTTTCGCTTTCTGCGTCATCTCCATTTGCTCAGCCTCGTTTGACAGACCTTATTTGCCCAGCAGTTGCTTGCACACCGGAACCGCCTTGCCGCCGTCATGGGCGTAGCCATCGGCGCCGATATGGGTGGCGTAGTCCTGGGTGACCGGCGCCCCACCCACCACCACCTTGACCTTCGCGCGCAGCCCTTTCTCCTCCAGCGCCTTGATGACCTTGCCCATCACCGGCATAGTGGTGGTGAGTAGAGCCGACATGCCGATGATGTCCGGCTGGTTCTCCTGCACCGCGTCGATGAACTTCTGCACGGGCACGTTCAGTCCCAGGTCAAAGACCTCAAAGCCGTTGCCGCTCAAGAAGGTGGCCACCACGTTTTTGCCGATATCGTGCATATCCCCTTCCACGGTGCCGATGACCACCTTGCCGATGGTGGGAATGCCGCTTTTCTCCAGGGCGGGCTTGAGTACCTCCAGGGCGGCCTTCATCGCCCGCGCCGCCATCAGCATATCGGGCAGGAAATACTCGCCGCTGGAGAACTTTTCCCCCACCACACCCATCCCCGCCTGAAGCCCCTTGCCGATGATTTCCGTGGAGCTGACGCCCGCTTTCAGCAGTTCTTCCGTGAGCTGGACCGTTTTGTCCCGGTCCCCCTCGTCTATGGCCGTGGCCAGATGAGCTAAATCAGCCATTCGGATGCTCCTTTCTTAATGGGGAAATGAGGCAACGTGTGTGAGTACATCTACATTCTAGGCAAAAGAGGCAAGATTGTCCAGACCGGCCTCCCGGACGGTCAGGCCGTGTAAAGCCCCTGCGCTTTTATGTAGCGTTCCACCGGCGCGGGGACAAGGTGGCGGATGGAAAGCCCCCGCGCGACCCGCTCCCTGATGTCCGTGCCGCTGATGTCCACGTAAGGTCTATCCAGCAGCACGACCTGCCCCGATATTCCGGGCAGCTCTTTTTCCAGTGCTTCCAGGTCGGGGCGGGAGGCGCCGGGGCGGGGCGCGACCACGAACCGGCACAGGCCTATCAGCCGGGGCGCCTGGTGCCACCGCGGCAGCTGGTTCAGGCTTTCCTGTCCCATAATGAAGAACAGCGCGTCTCCCGGGCGGAGCCCTTTCAGCTCGGTTATGGTGTCAACGGTGAAAGTGGGTCCCCGGCGCTCTATTTCCATGGTGGATATGCTGAAATAAGGCTTTCCGGCCAGGGCCAGTTCGAGCATCCGGAGGCGGTGCCGGGCGGGAGCTATCTCCCGGTCCGCTTTCATCCAGGGCTGCCCCGCCGGCATAAAGATGACCCCGGCAAGACCGAGCTTGTTGCGCGCCTCCTCGGCCACCTCAAGGTGCCCGTTATGCACCGGGTCGAAGGTGCCACCCATAACGCCGGTATTCATCCCGCTACCACTCCCATTCCAGTTCCCCGCAGCGCACCCTGTCCCCCCGCTTTATCCCCGCTTTCTCCAGCGCCTTCATCACGCCGGCCCGTGTCAGATGGTGCTTGAGCTGCGCCCTGAGCTCGGCCCTGCTGACCCCCTTCATCGCCATCATCCGGTCCAGCCCCGGCGCGGTGATGACAAAGGTGTCCCCTTCCTTCACCACTTTCGCTTTTGCTCTGGGCTGCGGCGGAACACCTTCTCCGGCAACTTGCGCTCCTCTTCTCCCGCCCACTCCACCTCCACCAGCCTTTCCGCCACGGCCGCCATCAGGGTGTCCACGCCCTCCCCCGTAGCCGCCGAGACGAACCAGACCCTGACGCCCGCCCTGCGGAAGGCTTCCCCTATCTCCTCTTTCCGCGCGGCTGCCTCCGGCAAATCGATTTTGTTGACCGCCACCAGCTGTGGTTTCCTGCCCAGCGCCGGGTCGAACAGGCCAAGCTCGTTATTTACTTTAATCATATTCTCCACCGGCGTGGCGCTGCTGCCGTCCACCAGATGGAGCAGCACCCTGGTGCGCAGGCTGTGGCGCAGAAAATCATGGCCCAGTCCCCGCCCCAGGTGGGCGTCCTCGATGAGGCCGGGAATTTCAGCCAGGACGAAGCTTCTCAATCCAACCTCCACTACCCCCAGCACGGGCTCCCGGGTGGTGAAGGGATAGCCGGCTATCTCCGGTCGCGCCCGCGATGCCGCCGCCAGCAGCGTCGACTTGCCCGCATTGGGCAGGCCGATAATGCCCGCGTCCGCGATGAGCCGCAGTTCGAGGAGGAGGGCCCTCTCCTCGCCAGGTTCTCCTCTCTGCGCGATGCGCGGCGCTTGGTTCGTGGATGAGGCAAAGCGGGCGTTGCCTGCCCCACCTCTGCCCCCGCGCGCCACCACCACCTCTTCGCCGGGGTGCTGCAGGTCAGCCACTACCTCGCCGGAGTCTTTATCGAAGACCACCGTACCCGCGGGCACGCTTATTACCACATTGGCGCCGGCAGCGCCGTGCCTCTTCCCGCCCTCTCCGCTCTTGCCGTTTTCCGCCCGGTACGTTCTCCTGTGCCGGAATTCACGTAGCGTGGTCACCGAGGGGTCCACCCTGATGAGCACATCTCCTCCCTTCCCGCCATCGCCACCGTCCGGACCGCCGAAGGGGACGAACTTCTCTCTGCGAAAGCTGATACCCCCGTCCCCTCCTTTACCCGCCCGTGCATACACTACCGCTTTGTCTATCATCTGGAAAATCACGCCATAATTACTTAACTATCATACTATATCAGCATAAGTAACTAATAAGAAAGTAGTAATTAGGAGAAAGGCCAGGGGCCTGTTTGAGTTATTATTGTTTGCGAACGGCTAATCTCTGGAACAACTCAAAATTTGCTCAAGAAAAGGGCGGCAAGTCCGAAATAGGGGGTATGTAAAAGAAAAGCGGTGGGTGGCGGTTGCAGCGGGGACGGAAAGCGGCGACGGTGGGGCTTTGCTATGCTTTTGAGCAGGAGTTGAGAGATTTTTGAATTTCCTGGATCTTCCGCCGGATACGGGGGTCGTCGTGGAGCTCCCGGGCCATCTTGAGGCAGGCGGTGCTGACCGCGGAGGGGTCCCGGCCTCCAATGGCGGCGGCAACCTGCGCCAGCGAGCAATTGTAGTCGTTGCGCAGGAGATACATAGCCACGCGGCGGGCGAAAGAAGTCTCGCGGTCCCGCTTGCCGCTCCTGATGTCCGCGGGCGTTAGCTGGAAACTGAGGGCGACGGCATCCAGCACGGTCTCCGACGGGGTGGGGTCCGGCCCGCGCCGGCCGATGTTCTCCAGTGCCTCGGCGGCTATCTCGACGGAAGGGGACACATTCAGCAGCCGGGCGTAGGCGGT
>CAZZAU010000081.1:0-7275 GCA_964652725.1 uncultured Dehalococcoidaceae bacterium
TACCCTCTGGAAACCAGGTCATCCGTCGCTGCGGCCAGAAAAAGCGGGCGCCCCTCGTGAACGGTGCCCAGCACCACCAGAACGCTCTTCAGGCGGCCCCGGATAAGGTCAGCCATCTCCCGCAGCACTTCCAATCGCGTTGACGGCACCCTGGCCACCAGCAGCGGCACCCCCTTCACTTCCTCCACCTGTTCCAGCAGGGCGGCTGTCCTGAGCCTGGCCATTTCCCGCTCCAGCAACTCCCGTTGCCTGCGTTCGGCATCATACTCTCCGGTCAGGCCCTCCAGTTTCGCCTCTGCATTATCGGGAAGCGTCTGCAGCACCCGGGCCATCTTCTCCAGGCTGGCGAAACGGCGGCCGACAAATTCCTCCGCCCCCCGCCCGGTTACCGCCTCAATGCGCCGCAGCCCGGCCCCGATGCTGCTTTCTCCCGTAATCCAGAAAAAGCCTATCTCCCCGGTGGCGCTGACATGGGTACCGCCGCAAAGCTCTGTGCTGATGGGAGGCCGGCCAATTCTCAGCACCCGCACCACATCACCGTATTTTTCATCGAACAGGGCGATGGCCCCTTCCTCCAGCGCCTGCCGGTAGGACAGCTCCTGGTCATACACCGGCAGGTTGCGGCGGATTTCCCGGTTCACGATGCGCTGTACCTCTTCTATCTCCTCCCGGAGCATCCCGGTCAGGTGCGAGAAGTCAAAGCGGAACCCGTCCGGGCCCACCAGCGAGCCCCGCTGCTGGACGTGCTCGCCGAGCACTTTGCGCAAGGCGAACTGGAGCAGGTGGGTGGCGGTATGGTTGCGGGCGACGTCCAGCCGGCGCTCCTCATCCACCTCCGCCTCCACCTCGTCCCCCACCGCCAGGCTTCCTCCGGTCACCCGCCCCTGGTGGACGATGATGTCCGGAGGCACCCGGGTGGAACCGGTCACGGCGAACTTCCCGGAGGCGCCGCGTATCTCGCCGGTATCGCCCATCTGGCCGCCCATCTCGCCGTAAAAGGGCGTGGTCTCCAGCACCACGCTGGCTGCCCGCCCCACCCCAATGCTTTCCACGGAGCTGCCGTCAGAGAGCAGGTCGATTATCACCGAGCGGTGCCTGAGGCTATGATAGCCCACGAAGGGGGTGGTGTCATAGGCGCGGGACAGAGAGGCCAGCTCCGAGGCCGCCTTCTTCCCGGGGGCAAACAGCTCCGCTTTGCGCGCCCTCTCCCGCTGCTTTTCCATCTCCCGCTCAAAACCGGCAGAATCCACCGAGATGCCGCGCTGCTGAGCAATCTCCTTGGTCAGCTCCACCGGGAAACCGTAGGTATCATAGAGCTTGAAAGCCTCCGCTCCGGAGATCACCTTTTCACCTCTTGCATCCAGCTGCGCCAGCATACCGTCAATAAGCTCCAGCCCGGCGCTGAGCGTTTCCCGAAACTTCGCTTCCTCAAGTTCTACAACTTGATAAATGAAGTCTTGCCTTTGCCATAACTCAGGATAAACCTTAGCCATGCTGCCGACCACTGCACCGGCTATCTGGTTTAGAAACGGTTTTTCCAAACCGAGCCTTCGACCGTAAAGGGCAGCCCTGCGTAACAATCGTCTAAGTACATAACCTCGCCTCTCATTGCTGGGCATTACCCCATCGGCAATGAGAAAAGTTAAAGCACGTCCATGCTCAACTACTACTCGCATTGCTTTATCCGCTTCAGCATCTGAACCGTACTTCTTCCCTATAAATTTGGAAATATTATCTATGAGTGATGTGAAAAGCTCCGTCTCATACACCGTAGTTTTGCCCGTTACCGCAGCCACCGTCCTCTCCAGCCCCATGCCGGTATCGATGTTGGGGCGGGGGAGGGGATTGCGGTTCCCCTGCGTATCCTGGTTATACTGAGTGAAGACCAGGTTCCATATCTCGGAGAAGCGGCCGCAATCGCAGTTCGGGCCGCACGTTGGCCTGGCGCAGTCCAGCTCCTCGCCGAAGTCGTAGTGGATTTCGCTGCACGGCCCGCAGGGCCCGGAATCGCCCGCCGGCCCCCAGAAGTTCTCCTTCTCTCCGAACCTGCGTATCCGCGCCTCGGGAACCCCTATCTCCCGCCAGTACCGGAAGGACTCATCGTCATCCAAATAAATGGTAGCCCAGAGACGCTCCGGCGGCAGCTTCAGGCGCTCGGTGACGAACTCCCAGGCCCAGGCAATCGCTTCCTTCTTGAAGTAGTCGCCGATGCTGAAGTTGCCCAGCATCTCAAAAAAAGTCAGGTGGCTGGAGTCCCCTACCGATTCTATATCCGTGGTGCGGAAACACTTCTGGCACGAGGCCAGGCGGGGATTGGGCGGCACGGCTCTGCCCAGATAGTAATCCTTGAACTGCACCATCCCGGCGCTGGTAAACAGCAGGGTGGGGTCGCCGTGGGGAATAAGCGAGGCGCTGGGAACGATATCATGTCCCTTTTCGGCAAAGAACCTTAAAAAGCCATCCCTGATTTCATCACTGGTCACGTGCGGACTCCGGAACGAGACTTTACCCTGATTTTAGGGAAAGCTATGGCGGCTGTCAAACGGAGGGTGTTTAAATCCCTCCCGGTCTCCCTTTACGAAAGGGAGAAGATTGGTTTCCATCTTTTGTAAAGGGGGGATACAGGGGATTGACTCTCAGGCCGGCTGCCGCTGGCTAACCTCGGCCACCAGTATATTGAGTGCCACGTCTGCGCTGTAGTAGCCCCGCTTGATGGCCAGGTCCGTCTCCAGCAGCCTGTGATAAAACTTTCTCAGCCGCTCCACGGAGTACCGGCCGGCCTGCTCCAGCGTCCGGCGCAGGGCATAATCACCCATCTCCAGCCGGCGCATCATCTCCGGCTCAGACTTTCGCTGGCGCCTCAGTTCCCTGGCCAGCACCATGTTGCGCACCTGCCGGGTAAGCATCGCCAGCAGGTAGGCCGCCGTTGCCCCCTGCTGCAACAGCTCTTCGAGCAGCCTCTCCGCCCGCCCTACCTTGAACTCGCAGATAGCATCTATCAGATTGAACACCGAGACTTCCTGAAAACTGCTCACCACCTGCCGCACATCAGCCTCGCCGATGGTACGGCCGCCGCAGAAGGCCACCAGCTTATCCACTTCGCCGGCCATGACCCAGAGGTTGCCCCCCACCTGCCCAGCCAGCAACGCCACCGCGGGCGGAGCTATGACCCCGCCCTTCTCCGTCACCCGTTTCCGTATCCATTCTTCCAGATGGCCGCGCCGCAGGGTGGCGAATGACATCACCCTGGCCCCGTCCTTGAGCGCACCCAGGAGAGGATTGCCCCCCTTAATCTTTCCGTCTACCAGCACCACCACCGCCGTTGGCGGCACCTTACCCAGATAATCGCTGAAGGCCTGAAGCTCGTTCCGTAGCTCGGACTTATCACCGGCCTTCTTCCTGCGGTCAGACCTGCCCTTCTCCTCGAAGCGCCCCAGCAGGCCGTTGACGATGACCAGACGTTTCTTCGCCAGGAAGGGCACCGTCTCTGCCGCCATTCTCATCTGGTCCACGGTTACCTGGGGCCCTTCCAGGACGGTGGTGTTGGTGGACAGCGCCGTCTCATCACCGATGTCCCTTTTTATCTTCTCCAGCGCCCGGCGCAGTGAAAAATCATCTTCGCCGTAAAGGATGTAAAGCAAATCATTCCCGCTCCTGAGATTTCTTACATTGTACAGGGCAATCTGCATTGTTGCAAAAACGACCCATTGACCCCACCTCCCCGGAATTCCCTGTATATGCTGTACATGATTGAAACGCCAACTGTTGAGAAATAATCCCATACAGGGTAGACTAGTTATCGGCCGCAAAGGCGCCGCCCGTATCGCCACAGTAAGGGGTGAACCGATGGAACCAATGGCAGAGAAAAGTGACGAGCTTACCAAGCTATCCGGCATCGCCGCCGACATGAAACTACCCGCCGAGCTCAGGACCAAGGCCATCGAGCAGCTGGGCAACATATCCACCCATGAGGCGCTCCTGGCCCTGCTTGCCCTCGCCGCCAACGAAAGCCTGCTGACCAAAGAGAGAGACCTGGCCCTCAGGCAGGCACGGGAGGTAATCAAGAGGACCAGTCCCCGCTGACCGGCCCCCGTTTCCTGCCCCTCCGGCATTAACACATTGGGCTGATGAGCATCGATATCGGCATCATCGGTCTGGCCCAGAGCGGCAAGACCACCGTTTTCAACGCCCTCACCGGCGCCGCGGCGGGCACCGGCTATACGGCCGAGACCCGGGCGCCGCACGTGGGCGTTGCCAGGGTGCCGGAGCCCCGGCTCCATACGCTGGCCGGACTGCTGCAACCCAAACGCGTCGTCCCGGCCGAGGTAACATACACGGACGCCGGCGCCTCGGTCAAAAGCCTGGTGACTGCCACGGGCATCGGCGGGGAACTGCTCAACCGGCTGAGCAATGCTGACGCCCTCATCAACGTGGTACGGGCCTTTCACGATGACAGCATCCCCCACCCCGAGGGCAGCCTGAACGTGGAAAGGGACATCACCGCGATGAACCTGGAACTGGTCTTCTCGGACCTGGCTATCATCGAACGCAGGCTGGAGCGCATCGAGACCTCGCTCAAAGGCGCCAGGCCCCCCGAGCGCCAGGCCATTCTCCAAGACCAGGAGTCCCTCCTGAGATGGAAGGCGGAGCTGGAGAAAGACGTCCCCATCCGCTCGCTGGAGCTTTCGCCCGCGGAGGCCAGGCTTATGGCCGGCTACGGGTTCCTCACCGCCAAACCGCTGCTCATCGTGGTCAACATCGGCGAGGACCAGCTGGCGAACGTGGCCTCCCTTGAAGCGAAAGCAGCCGCCACACACGCCCGGGAAAAGTGCCGCGTCGTCGCCCTCTGCGCCAGACTGGAGATGGAGCTGGGCCAGCTTGAAGAGAGCGCCGCGGCGGAGTTCCGCGCCGCCTATGACCTCCGGGAGTCCGGGCTGGACCGGCTTAACAAGGCCGCCTATGAGCTCTTGGGGCTGGTGACCTTCTTCAGCACCGCCTCGGGAGAAGTCAGGGCCTGGTCCGTCCCCGCCGGCACCACCGCGGTCAAAGCCGCCGGAAAAATCCACTCGGATATGGAACGGGGCTTCATCCGCGCCGAGGTCGTCCACCACGACGACCTGGTCAGGTCTGGCAGCATCGCCGAGGCACGCAAACAGGGGCTGCTAAGACTGGAGGGCAAGGACTACGTGGTCCGCGACGGAGACGTTATCACCTTTCTCTTCAATGTGTAACCCGGCGCACCATCAGCTGCAGGCCGTCCTGCCCCACCACCACTACCTTCTCCCCGGCCTGTATGGGGCCGTCCTCTGACCTGGCCCCCCACAGCTCCCCCCCTATCCTCACCAGTCCTTCCGGGTCCAGCGGGACGGCCACTTTTCCCTGCGTACCCTCCATATGGGGCAGTCCCACCAGGCCCTTGCGCCTGATGATATGGGTAACAAACCAGAAGTCCAGCACGGCAAAGATGGCCCAGCCCGTCATCACGGCCACCAGTACCCAAAGCGGCACCCGGATGCCATATTGCGGCAGCACCCAGCGCCAGACGGAGAACAAAGCCATCTCCACCGCCAGGGTACTCACCACCGCCAGCACAATCCGGGCCGCAGTCATAAGCTTCTCACCACTTCCATTATAGCAGCAGGACGGCGCCGACCATAAGCATTTGCCTCTTCCCTTGTTAACCGCGGAGGAACCCGCACCGGCGAGATTATTTAGAAGGGTTAGAAGCGGAATTCCAAAGAGGCGCAGCCGTTTTAACAAATTCCTGGTTCCAAAATCCCCCTCTGTGTCCCTTTGCGAAATGGAGACGACCGCCCCTTTGTAAAGGGGCCAGGGGGATTTCGAAGTAAACTGCACCCACCGCTGTTGACAAATAGCTAACTTGATGATATTATTTATATTTGCAGCATGCCCCAGATGTTTTTTTGTATCCCATTCTATGTCAATGGTGCTAATCGTTTCCGTATGCCCGTTTCTCTTTTTCCCGTCAAAACGCTGCAATAGCGCATCCCTGGTTTAATGACGTGTGCCTAAGGAGTAGTTGAGAGATGGTTTCAATCGTACCCGCAAGTGAGCAAAGTATGCTTCCGGTTCCCCGCAAGTCCTACGCCAGGTTGCCCCAGATACTGGAGGCCCCGAACCTGGTCAGGATACAGCTGGATTCCTTCCAGAGGTTTCAGGAGGAAGGGTTACAGCTTCTGCTCGAGGAAGTCTCACCCATCAGGACGCTCACCAGCAACAAACTGGAGCTCAGCTTCATCGGCTACGAGTTCCGCGAACCCCGTTCCGGGTACTCTGAAGAAGAGTGCCGGGAAAGGAACCTGACCTATTCGGTGCCGCTCTATGTCCGGGTGCAGCTTCTCATTAGAGAGACCGGTGAAATCAAAGAGCAGGACCTGTTCCTGGGAGACATCCCGCTGATGACCGCCAGGGGCACCTTTATTACCAGCGGGGCGGAACGGGTGGTGGTGAGCCAGCTATTGCGCTCCCCGGGCGTGTACTTCACCGTAATGGAAGACCCCACCAGCGGCCGCGACCTGTGTTATGCCAAACTGATTCCCACCCGCGGCGCCTGGCTCGAATTCGAGACCAGCAACCGGGATGTCCTGTCCACCAAGATAGACGGCAAACGGAAGATACCCATCACCACCCTCCTGCGCGCCATCGGCTACGGCGGTGATGAGCAACTGCTCACCATGTTCGCCGAAGAGGATGACTCTCCGGACCACCAGTACATCGCCGCCACCATAGAGCGCGACCCTCTGGTCAAGACCGAGGAAGACGCGCTGCTGGATATTTATCGCAAGCTCCGCCCCGGCGAGCTGCCCAACCTGGATAATGCCCGCAAGCTCATCCAGAGCCTGTTCTTTGATTCACTGCGCTATGACCTGGGCACCGTGGGCCGCTACAAACTCAACAGGCGGCTCAAGCTTAACGTCAGCCTGAAGGAACGCACCCTCACCAGGGAAGACCTGGTGGAGATAGTGCGACGCCTCATTATGATCAACAACGGGGCGGACGGGCCCGATGACATAGACCATCTGGGCAACCGCCGCATACGCACGGTGGGCGAGCTTATCCAGACCCAGTTCCACGTCGGCCTGCTGCGCCTGGCCCAGGCGGTCAGAGAGCGGATGAGCATCATCGGCACGGAAGCCATCACCCCCAGCGCCCTGGTGAATATCCGCCCCGTGGTGGCCGCGGTCAGAGAGTTCTTCAGCCGCTCCCAGCTCTCCCAGTTTATGGACCAGACCAACCCGCTGGCAGAGCTCACCC
>CAZZAU010000082.1:0-7214 GCA_964652725.1 uncultured Dehalococcoidaceae bacterium
CCACACCGCCACGTCCGCCCCTTCCCGGGCCAGCATCAGCGCTATCGCCTTGCCCAGCCCCCTTCCTCCGCCGGTCACAATGGCTGTCCTGTCTTTGACCATCATTTGCTGCCTCCTTCAGCGTAAAGAACTCCCATCCGGTAAACCCAATTTACGCGACCGAAGCTTTTTTGTCAAAATGAGCCACTTCCGGCGGGGTAACCAACCGGCCCTTTTTTCCGTTGTAATATGTAGAACACGGATGGGGAGGCTGACAATGATGGACAGGTCGATGAACCTTATTCTGATGGTGGTTTTCGCTGTGCTGGGCGCCGCGGTGCTGGTACTGGCCTGGCTGCAGCCGATGTCCGGCATTGAGAGAGCGCTGTCCACCATCATGGGAGTTGCGGGTCTGGGTGTGTCCACAAGCCGCGCCGCCGCCCTGAAAAAGGTGGATAACGGCAAAAGGGAGCCGGTTGCGGTCCCCGTAGAGAACAGAAAGTAGCTCCAGCGTTCCTGCCCGGCGCGCTGAGGAAGCAACCTTCAGGGTTGCTTCCTTTCACTTTGCCCGGGAATTCCGTTACAATGGACTTATTATGGGAGAGCGGGCCACCCCCATCCGCCAGCAGTACCTCCAAATCAAGCGCAAATACCCGGACGCCATCGTCCTCTTCCGCCTGGGCGATTTTTACGAGACCTTCGACGATGATGCCCGGACCGCCTCCAGGGAACTTGAGATAGTGCTCACCTCACGGGAGATGGGCAAGGGCAACAAGGTGCCCCTGGCCGGTATTCCCTATCACGCCCTGGACAATTATCTGGCACGGCTCATCAGCCGCGGCTACAAGGTGGCCATCTGCGAGCAGGTGACCAGACCCGGCGAAACCAGGGGACTGGTGGAGCGCGAGGTGGTGCGGCTGGTCACCCCGGGCACGGTGGTGGAGCCGGCGCTGCTGGACGGCAAGAAGAACAACTACCTGGTCAGTCTGGCGTCGGGCGGGGAAAATGTGGGTCTGGCCTGCATCGATATCACCACCAGCGAGTTCGCCGTCACCGAATTGCCTGTGGAGCGGCTGGCCACCGAGCTGGAGAGGCTCAAGCCTGCGGAA
This sequence comes from uncultured Dehalococcoidaceae bacterium, assembly GCA_964652725.1. Lineage (GTDB taxonomy): Bacteria > Chloroflexota > Dehalococcoidia > Dehalococcoidales > RBG-16-60-22 > CAZZAU01. The sequence continues at coordinate 1,089 of CAZZAU010000082.1, forward strand.
ATCATCGCTGCGGAGAGTGCGGAGCTGGAACTCTCTTTGCCGGTAACCCGGGTACATGAATACTGGTTCGAACCGGAAGCAGCGCGGGAAACACTGCAGGAGCACTTCGGTGTAGCTACCCTTGAGGGGTACGGGTGCGCGCATCTGCCGCTGGCGGTGGGTGCCGCCGGGGCCATTATCCGCTATATCCGGGAGACCCAGAAAACGGGGCTGGGACAGATAACCCGGCTTTCCACCTACTCCACGGGGTCATTTATGGCCCTGGACGTGCAGACGCAGCGCAATCTGGAGCTTTTCCAGAGCAGCCGTACCGGCTCGGCGCAGGGCTCGCTGCTGGCGGTGCTGGACCGGACGCGGACTGCAGGCGGGGGAAGGCTGCTCAAGAAGTGGCTGGGTCAACCTTTGCTCGACATTAAAGAGCTTAAACGGAGGCAGGACGCCATCGACTGGTTTGTGGAGCACTCTATGGCGCGCACCCGGGCCGTCTCTCTGCTGGGCAATGTGGCCGACCTGGAACGGCTGACCAACCGGGTGCGAGGCGGCATCGCCGTACCGCGCGAGCTGGTCTCCCTCAAGCGCAGCCTGGAGCTCATACCGGAGCTGGGGGGCTTGCTGGCGGCCGGGGATGGCGATGGTGCGGTCTGGCCCGGCGACCGGCCTAGGCCCTGCCCGGAGATATGCGCCCTCATCGGCGAATCCCTCGTGGATGACCCTTCCACGGCCTTCGGCGCAGGACAGGTCATCAGAACGGGTTTTTCCCCCGAGCTTGACGACCTCCGCGGGAAATCGCGAAATGCCAGGCAATACCTGGCCAACCTGGAACGGCAAGAGCGGGAGAGGACGGGGATTAAATCGCTGAAAATCGGCTTCAACAATGTCTTCGGCTACTACATTGAGGTGTCCCGGCCCAACCTGGAGCAGGTGCCGGCGGACTATATTCGCAAGCAGACACTGGTGGGCGGAGAGCGCTTCTTTACCGCGGAGCTGAAGGAATACGAATCGCTGATACTGCACGCTCGGGACCGCATCGCCGGCCTGGAGGCGGAGCTTTTCCGGCGGGTCTGCCGCCAGGTGGGGGACTCCGGCGACCGCATTCTGACGCTGGCGGATGTGCTGGCCCACCTGGACGTGTTCAGCAGCCTGGCGGGAGCGGCCGTGGACTTCGGCTACGTCCGCCCCGTGCTGAGCGAGGGTGACGAAATCCGCATCAGGCAGGGGCGACACCCGGTGGTGGAACGGACTGCGGCCCGGAGCGGCTTCGTGCCCAACGATACGTGTCTCTCCAATGCCGGTGCCCAGCTCATAGTGCTCACCGGCCCCAATATGTCGGGCAAGTCCACCTACCTGCGGCAGGTAGCCCTCATCGTTCTGCTTGCCCAGATGGGCAGCTTTGTCCCCGCGGAATCGGCCAGCATCGGGGTGGTGGACCGCATCTTCACCCGCATCGGGGCCGGGGAGGATATCGCCGCCGGGCAGTCCACCTTTATGGTGGAGATGATGGAGACCGCCGGCATACTGAACAACGCCACCCCTCGCTCCCTGATTGTCCTGGACGAGATTGGCCGGGGCACCAGCACCTATGACGGGCTGTCCATCGCCAGGGCGGTGGCCGAGTACATTCACAATCATCCGGGCCTGGGCGCCAAGACCCTGTTTGCCACCCACTACCACGAGATGGTGGCGCTGGCCGGCTATCTACCCCGGGTGAGGAATTTCAACGTGGCGGTGAAGGAGGAAGGCGGGGAAGTTACCTTTCTTTACCGCATCGTCCCCGGCGGAGTGGACCGCAGTTACGGCATCCACGTAGCCCAGCTGGCCGGCCTGCCCCGCGCCGTCATCCACCGCGCCCGGGAGGTGCTGGAGGAGCTGGAGGGGGGCGGGCGCGCGTACGGAGCTGTTTCCGGGAAACGGCGGAGGGGAGAACCCGTGCGGCAGATGCCTCTCTTCGGGCAGAAGTCCCCTGTGCTGGAGGAGCTGGAGAAGCTGGACCCGGACGGTATGACCCCGCTGGAGGCCCTGAACAAGCTCTACGAGCTTAAGAAGAAGGTGAGGGAGGATTAAAAATGAAGGTGCTACTGATTAACCTACCGAGATATAAAGGCACTCCGGTGGTGCGCGAGGAACGGTGTGAACTAGTCACCAAGATGCGGGTAGATACTCCTACTACATTACTTATTATGGCCAGTTTGCTTAGGAATAGAGGATATGAGGCCGATTTAATTGACGCCAATGGGCGTCAGGTTATTAGCAGAAGAGCCTGGTTATTAGCTTGTAGCTTTGGGTTCTTTCTCGCCCTTCTTCTCCTCCTTTGATTTTGGCACCATGGCGGTGCCGAAGTAGAAGCCAATAACCGTTCCCAGAATCCCCACCAGCCAGTCGGGCAGGTCGGGCAGCGTGGCCCCGGTGACGATGGAGTAGACCAGGGAAGAGAGCAGCATCAGGGCGATGATTGCCCGCACCGAGCCCTGAGGTATCCCCAGCGACTTCTTGAACCATTCATCGGCGTCCATTTTCCCCGTTTTTATGAGGTACAGGGAAATCATCCAGAGGATGACCAGCGCCGCGGCCAGAGTAATCGCCATCACTATCATGGCAGCACCTCCTGAGAAAATTGTAATATTTTACCACTGGACGAGCCTGTTGACCAAGGAAGGGCTTCTCTGTAAAGGACCTCCTTTGACTAAAAAACACGGCAATCATAAAATGGAGTGGAGTCTCTGAAGGAGGCGGCGCGCAATGAAAAGACCAGACCTGATAGTAGCTATCGCCATATGGATGTTCATCACGGCGGGTTTCGTGCTCATCGGCATCCTGGGGATGTCTTCCATGCTTTTCCTGATGCCGTGGTTCCAGGTGTGGGACGGGGGGTGGGGTATGATGCCCTGGATGGGCGGCTGGGGAATCGCCGGCATCGCCTGGCTGGGCATCGGCATCGGCCTGCTGGTGCTGGTGGCCTACTTCGCCGCGGCCCTGATGGGCGGCATCGGTCTGCTCCAGGGCCGGGAGTGGGGGCGGGTGCTGGCCATCATCCACGCAGCGATAAGTCTGCTCTGGGTGCCCGTGGGCACCATTATCGGCGCGCTCATCCTGGTCTACCTGACCAGGCCGCAGATGAGAGAATACTTCCAGTAAAAGGTCCCTGCAAGGGAAAAAGCCCCCCTCCCTCCCGGGAAAGGGGGCTTGTGTGCAGGTTTCTCGTTAGCGGGCGCTAGGCCTGGACTTTGGCGAAATGGCCCTGCGGAATCCCCACCGGCATGCCCACGTCCTCGTCCATCTGGCGCACGGTGGCGGCGTCGGTCTCGACGATGACCGCGTCCAAGGTGGCCAGTACGGGGTTGCCGCCGGCCGTGATATGCCCGCCGAAGACCTTTCCTTCCTGGTCGGAGAAGGTGCCGTGCAGGTGGAGCAGGGTCTGGCCGTCACCCGACTGGAAGATGATGCCATGCATGCTCACCACCTCGATGGGGCCGGGGAGCTCCTGAGGGTCGGTGTAGCCCGCGCCGAGCTTGGTCTCCGGCTTGGGGGCGAGCACCTGGTAGGTCAGCTTGCGGATGCTGCCGATGCCGAACAACACCGCGCCGTACTTTATACCGTTCTCCTCGCAAACGGCTTTAAGCCCGGCGGTGATGTCAGTGTGCGTACGCAGGCGGGCCGGAATGAATTTGCCGGCCTTGCCGACGGCGTAATGTGCTCCGATTTCTCCCATGTTCTCTGGTCCTCCTTCTTTACTTCGCTTCCGCCTAGAAGTGGGGCTTGCAGAGGATTTCTTTTATCCTGAGGTCGAAGAAGTTCTGCGAGTTGACCGGGGCAAGCACCACCGCAGTATCCGCGCCGCGGCCGGTGCCGGCGATGGCGATTACATCCTCGCTTGTGCGCACCATACCGCTGTCCGCTGCCATCATGGAAATCTCGCACACCACCTTCATACCTTCACCCATAACCCGCAGCGTGCTGGCCACGATATCCCCGATGATGTAGGTGTGGAACCTGTTGCGCACCGCGCGGCTCAACCCGGCGAAGAGGTGGGTGGCGGTGAGCACGGTGCCCCCGTTGCTTTCCACCAGCCTGCGGTTTTCCTCGGTGAAGTCCTGAGTGTCAGGCTCGCGGAAGCCGGTGCTGTGGGTAACGATGACCACCTTCAGTCCCTGGAGGGCTTCCACCGCTTTGACTGCGGTCTCCCCCCTGGTGGAGGCTACCACCACCGTCTTGATGCCCAGCTCCCTGGCCCGCTCATGGGCGAGGCGCAGCACAGCATCCGTGTTTTCCCCGCCGGGCCGGGCGAAGTAGACCGTTTTTGACTCCATAGCTATCGCTTGCTGCGGCGGCCCTAGGCGATACGGTTGCGCAGGGTGCCGATGCCTTCGATCTTAATCTCGATGATGTCGCCGGACTTCATCGGGCCGATGCCGTGGGGCGTTCCCGTGGCGATAACATCGCCCGGCAGCAAGGTGATTACCCGGGAAATATAGCTCACCAGTTCTGGCACCGGGAAGATGAGGTCGGCGGTGCTGATATGCTGCTTGCGCTCGCCGTTGAGGTATGCCTCTACGGTAACGTTGCCCGGGTCAAGCTCGGTCTCGATCCAGGGGCCGATGGGGGAAAAGGTGTCCGAGCCCTTGGCCCGGGACCACTGTGAGTCCTGCGCCTGCCAGTCCCGGGCGGTGACATCATTGAAGCAGGTATAACCCAGGACGTACTTCATGGCATCCTGCCTGGATACCTTGCTCGCCCGGTCTCTGACCACCACGCCCAGCTCCGCCTCGTAGTCAAGCCGGTTGCAGCCGGGATTGACGATTTTGTCCTCTGGCCCGATTACCGAGGTGGAGGGTTTGAAGAACATCATCGGCTCTTTGGGCGCCTCCTGCCCCACTTCCTTGGCGTGGCTGTAGTAGTTCAGGCCGATGGCTACCACTTTAGAAGGCTCGCAGGGCGCCAGTAGCTTCACCTCGCTCAGCTTGCGGCGCTGGTCCCGCTTCTTTGTGTCGGGAAAAGGGGTGCCCTCCAGGACCTGTATCTGCTCGCCTTCAAGGATACCGTACTCGATGCTGTTGCCGGTTTGATAACGTACAATTTTCATAGCGGTTCAGTTTATCACCCCTGTTGACGGTCTGTCAACAAAGGTAAGTAACCCGGGTATCGGTTTTATATGCACTCAGGTATTCTGCTCACCCCTTGGGCCCTTTTCAAACGGGTTTGTCCCTCAAGATGTGCAACTGGGTAATTTTGCGAAAGAGAAATAATTGAGAGGGAGCGAAGCTCTCTCTCTCCTCTAACTCTCCTTTCCAGCCATTAATTCCTGTGATTTCTTGCCGGCGCTTCCTGGCTGGAGAGGAGGCAGGGACGAGGTATAAGCTACCACCATAGCCAGGCCGGGCCGGAAAATGCCCGCGTTGCTCTCACGCTTCCCTTGTGCTATAGTTTTGACTATGAAACCCGGATTTGAGCTCATCCCGGGAGGCACGGTGACCTCGCCGGGGGGATTCATGGCGGGCGCGGCCTGCGCCGGCATAAAAGAAGAAAACCGCCCTGACCTGGCCGTCCTGGCCTCTGAAGTCCCCTGCAAGGCGGCCGGGCTTTTTACCCGCAATCGGGTGAAAGCAGCCCCGGTGGTGCTGTGTCAGCGGCGGCTGCCCGCTGCTACGGTGAGAGGGGTGGTGGTGAACAGCGGCTGCGCCAATGCCTGCACCGGCAGGCAGGGGCTGAGCGATGCCGGGGAAATGACCCGGTTGGCCGGAGAAACCGTTGGCGCTGCGGAAGAAAGTATTGTGGTGGCCAGCACCGGGGTCATAGGCACGTTATTGCCTATGCCACGTATCCGGGACGGGATAAAACAGATAAAACTTTCGGGCGACGGCGGCCATGAATTTGCCCGCGCCATTATGACCACGGATACCTTTCCCAAGGAGGCGGCGGTAGCGGTGCCCGGAGCCGGGTTCATCATAGGCGGGGCCGCCAAGGGGGCCGGGATGCTCCATCCCGACCTGGCCACTTTTCTCTGTTTCCTGACCACGGACGCGCCGGTGGAGGTTGGCTTCCTGAATGCAGCCCTGAAACAGGCCGCGGACACCTCCTTCAATATGGTGTCCGTGGACGGCGATACCAGCACAAACGATACGGTGCTGCTGC
>CAZZAU010000083.1:0-7182 GCA_964652725.1 uncultured Dehalococcoidaceae bacterium
TGGTAGCTTCTATGGCTTCCGTAGTGCTGTTGCTGCCGGTGCCGGCTACCACCGTTCCCCGGCTGCCGACGGCGTCCTTGACCTCGGCGAACAAGCGGAGTTCCTCTTCTCTGGCCAGCGTGGGTGATTCGCCGGTGGTGCCCGCTACCACCAGCCCATCGCTCCCGGAATCGATTAGCGCGGCAGCCAGCTTCCTGGCCTGGGCATAGTCCACCTCGCCTTTATCGTCAAAGGGGGTGACCATAGCCGTCAGCAATCTCCCCAGCTCTTTCATTTGCTACCTCCGCGGATTAGTCCAGTCGCGCCGTATCATCTCCTCGGCGATCTGAACGGCGTTCAGCGCTGCTCCCTTGCGCAGATTATCGGCGACGACCCACATCACCAGGCCGTTGGGGTGCGAGGTGTCCTGGCGGATACGGCCTACATAAACGTCATCGGTGCCGGCGGAGGCCACGGGATGGGGATAAAGGCTGATGCTGGCGTCATCCATAAGCACCACTCCGGGTGTTTCGGCCAGCACCTTCTCCGCCTCTTCGGGTGGCATGGGGGAGGAAAACTCCACGTTTACCGCCTCACTGTGGCCGATAAATACGGGCACCCGCACGCAGGTGGCGGATATGGCCATATTCGGGGCGTGCATTATCTTCCGGGTCTCCTGCTCCATCTTCCACTCTTCTTTGGTGTAGCCGTCATCCAGGAAAACGTCTATCTCCGGAAGGACGTTGAAGGCTATCTGGTGGGGATAGACGTGAGGTACGGGAGTCTCCCCCTCCAGCACCTGCCGGCTCTGCCCCGTCAGCTCCTCAATAGCCGCCGAGCCGGTGCCGGACACGGATTGATAGGTGCTCACCACGATGCGCCTGATGGGGTTGACCCGGTGCAGGGGGTGGAGGGCCACCACCATCTGAATGGTGGAGCAGTTGGGGTTGGCGATTATTCCGTTATGCCGCCCGATGTCCTCCGGGTTGACCTCCGGGACCACCAGGGGCACGTCCGGCTCCATGCGGAAGGCGGCGCTATTATCTATGACCACCGCGCCCGACTTTGCCGCGATGGGAGAAAAGTGGCGGCTGATTTCAGAGCCGGCCGAAAAAAGAGCGATGTCCACGCCCTCGAAGGAGTCAGCACTGGTCTCCTTTACCTCCAGCTCCTGACCTTTAACCACCAGCTTCCTGCCGGCGGAACGGTCGGAGGCGAAGAGCTGAAGCGATGCTATGGGGAAATTGCGCTGCGCCAGCACCCTGATGAACTCCTGGCCCACCAGCCCCGTAGCCCCGACGATAGCAACCCGATACTGTTTCATTGTCTCCTCACAGGCCAAGCAAAGTGTCCAGGCCGTATATCAGTCCCTTGCGCCTGACCACCTCTCGTATGGCCAGCAGCACCCCCGGCATGTAGCACTCCCGGTTGATGGTATCATGGCGGATGCTCACCGTCTGCCCCGGCCCGCCCAGGATGACTTCCTGGTGTGCCATCAGCCCGGGCAGGCGCACGCTGTGGATGGATATTCCTTCCACCTGCTCCCCGCGGCTGGAAGCTGGGTTGCCGGGTGGCGTGGCAAAGGGCTTGCCCCTGGCCGCAGCCATCGCCCGGGCGGTGGCTCTGGCCGTCCCGGAGGGCGCATCGGCCTTCAGGTGGTGGTGCAGCTCGATGATTTCTGCATAGTCCAGGTACCTGGCCGCTATTTTGGCCAGATGCATCATCAGCACGGCGCCGAGAGCGAAATTGGAAGCTACCACGGCGCCTGCGTTGTTTTGCATGGTCAGTTGCTCGATTTCCTGGAGATTCTCCGGAGACAGCCCGGTGGTGCCCACCACGGCACAGACGCCGTTCTGCAAGGCCAGACGTACCGCGGGCAGAGAGGCCGCAGCAATGGTGAAATCTACCATTACGTCAGGCCGGCAGGTGCTCAGAATGCCGGCAAGGTCAGCGGAGAAAGGCACCGGGCCGGGGCACTCCGGCAGGTTCAGATAATCCGTCGCCGCCTTCACGTCCGCCGCCCCCACCAGCCGCAAGTCCTGTTCCCGGCAAACGCCCCTGACCACCTCCTGCCCCACCCTGCCTGACGCTCCATGGACGATGACCTTGATGGGCTCCATGATTCCCTGCCTCTGCGGAAAGCGCTAGCGGTCTCTGGAAGGGCCCCTGACGGGGCGGGGGCCTTGCCCGGGCGGGCGACGGTCACGCCGGTCGTAGTCCCGGCGCGGGGGGCGCCTGGCCCCGGCTTCCACCGGCCTGGCGTGCCCGGACTCCCCGGGGCCTTCGAACACCGCCCTGCGGGACAGGTTCACCCGCCCCAGATTATCGATGTTCACCGCCTTCACCATTACCTCGTCGCCAATGTTGACTTCGTCCTCCACCCGGTTCACCCGGTGGTCGGCCAGCTCGCTGATGTGTACCAGACCTTCTTTTCCGGGCAGTATCTCCACCATGGCGCCGAAATCGAAGATGCGGGTCACTTTGCCGGTATATACCGAGCCTACTTCTATCTCTTTGGTCAGGGCCTCGATCTTCTCGATGGCCCTGCGCGCGGACTCGGCATCCGGCGAGCCCACGAGCACGGTGCCGTCATTGCTAACGTCGATGGTGGTCTTGGTCTCTTCGATGATGGAGCGAATGGTCTTTCCGCCCGCGCCGATGACCGCGCCGATCTTCTCCGGATTGATCTGGATGCGATACATCCGCGGCGCGTACAGACTGACCTCCGGGCGGCTGGCGCTGATGGTCTCGTTCATCTTGTCCAGAATCAGCATCCGCGCCTGGTGGCTCTGCTGCAGTATCTTCTCCAGCACCTCCACGCTGACACCTTTCAGCTTGGTGTCCATCTGGAGCGCGGTGATGCCATCTCTGGTGCCGGCTATCTTGTAGTCCATATCCCCGTAGGCGTCTTCCAGGCCCTCAATGTCAGTGAGGACGACGTACTGGCCGTCATCGCCGGTGATCAGTCCCATAGCGATGCCGGACACAGCGGTCTTGACGGGAATGCCCGCGTCCCTCAGGGCCAGGCTGCCCGCGCATACGGCGCCCATGGAAGTGCTGCCGCTTGAGCTCAGCACCTCGGACACCAGCCGGATGGTATAGGGGAAATCCTCGTCTTTGGGCAGCACCGGCACGAGCGCCCGCTCCGCCAGCGCGCCGTGGCCGATCTCCCGCCGGCCGGGCGTACCAATTCTTTTGGCCTCCCCGCTGGAGAAGGGCGGGAAATTGTAGTGGTGCAAAAAGCGTTTCGTCTCTTCGATGCCCAGCCCGTCCAGCTGCTGCTCCTGGCGGGTGGAGCCCAGGGTGGCGATAGTCAGCACCTGGGTCTCACCCCGGCTGAAGAGCGCCGAACCGTGGGTGCGCGGCAGCACGCCCACCTCCGCCCTGATGGGGCGCACTTCGGTGAGCGCACGGCCGTTTAGCCGCCGGCCGCGCAGGATGCTGGTCCTTATTTCTTCCTTGGCCTTCGTTTCAAAGGCGGCCAGAATATCCGCCTCGGCGTATCTTTCTCCCAGGCTCTCCACCAGTTCTTTCTTCAGACCGGAAAGCGCCGCCTCCCGTCTGCCCTTCTCCCGCTCGCTAAGCGTCTGTACCAGCCTGTCGCCGAGGGTAGAGGAGACGGCGGCGACAACATCGGGTTTGGCTTCAGAGACCGGGGCTTCTTCCTTGGGTTTTCCGCACTCCCGCTGCAGCTCCTTCTGGAGCCGGATTATCTCCTGGTTCGCCTCGTGCGCGAACTGAATGGCCCTGGGGATTAGCTCCTCGGACACCTCCCTGGCGCCGGCCTCCACCATTACCACCGCCTTGTCCGTGCTGGCCACCACCAGGTCAAGCTGGCTCTCTTCAAGCTGGGCCAGGGTGGGATTGAGCACCAGTTCACCGCCGAGGTAGCCTACGTGGACGGCGCTCACCGGGCCATCGAAAGGCACCGTAGAGAGAGACAGCGCCGCCGAACCGCCTATGACCGCGAGCACGTCGGGGTCATTTTCCTGGTCCACGGAGAGCACGGTGGCCACAACCTGGATATCACGGCGCCAGGCTTTGGGGAGAAGCGGCCGCAAAGGGCGGTCCACCAGCCGGCAGGCAAGAATGGCCACCTCGCTGGGACGTCCTTCCCTTCTGATGAAGCCGCCGGGGATTTTGCCCGCGGCGTACAGCCTCTCCTCGTAGTCAATTGTCAGAGGGAGGAAATCCGTTCCTTCCCTCGGTTTATCCGCCACGGTGGCCGTTACCAGTACCACCGTATCACCGTAACGCACCGTTACGGCACCGCCGGCCTGCCAGGCGAACCGCCCGGTCTCAATAGAAAAATTTCTTCCGGCGATTGTAGCTTGAAGCATATGAGAATCTGACACCATATATCCTTCCTCCCCACGCAAACCTTTATTTGCGCAGGCCTAAGCGTTTGATCAGAGTATTATAGCGGCCTACGTTTTCCCGGCTGAGGTAGTCCAGCAGTCTGCGCCGGTGCCCTACCAGCTTCAGCAGGCCCCGCTGCGTATGAAAGTCATGCCGGTTGCTCCTCATATGGTTGGTGAGCTGGCGTATCCTCGCCGTGAGCAGCGCCACCTGCACCTCCGTAGAGCCCGTGTCCCCCTCGCGGGGCTGGTATTCTTTGATGAGCTCTGCCTTAGTCTCTTTGTCCAAACTTAACTCCTCCTCAATCAAAAGACAAAAAATTATAACATATGTAGCGGTTATATGTAAATTGCGTTTTGACGGATTCCGCCGTACGCGGCGATGGACAGCCGCGCAACCGCTATGTATAATAAACCGTGGAAGGGTGGATGAATTGACCGGAGCGCAGGCTGCACCTGAAGTAAGCTGCTATTTTTTTTCGGAGCGAGAGTGGAAGCGGGAGAGCGTGGCGGTGCCCGGAGAAATGGCGCTGACCATATTTGTCAACGGGCAGGAACTGGCCACGGTGCTGTGTACCCCCGCCCGGCTTACCCACCTGGTGCTCGGCTTTCTCTGCCTGGAGGGCATCATCAAGGACAAGAGGGAGGTGGCCAGCCTGCGGGTCTGCGAGGAAGAGCCGGTGGCGGACGTCCGTCTGACCAGAGACGACTTCAGCGTACCGGCAAGACGCGTGCTGACTTCCGGATGCGGCCAGGGGGCCAGCTTTCAGACCGAGGCGCCGGCAGTCTCGGGCAGCGTTACCTTGCTTCCACAGGAAGTGCTTTCTCTGATGAGGCAGCTTTATCAGCGGCAGATGCTTTTCCGCCATATGGGTGGCATCCACTCCTCGGCCCTGGCGGACCGCCGGGAAATCCTGGTGCAGGCCGAGGACATCGGCCGGCACAATACCCTGGACAAGATTATGGGGGAGTGCCTGCTGCGCGGCATATCCACCGCCGGCGGAATACTGCTCACCACGGGTCGCGTCTCTTCGGAAATGGTGCTCAAGGCGGCCAGGATGCAGGCCCCGGTCATAGTCTCACGGGGCAGCCCCACCCTGCGCGCCATCGCCATAGGCGGGGAGCTGGGCATCACCATCATCGGGTATGCGCGCGGCGAGCGCCTGTCCGTTTTCAGCAACGAAGAAAGGTTGCTGGCCGGGCGTGATTAAAACGATAAGCACAGTGACTATATAGGAGGAACCTGTTATGCCATTCCGCATCGGACCGTGGGAAATCGCCCTAATCCTGGTGATTATCCTCATTGTCTTCGGCGTGGGCAAGTTGCCGCAGGTCGGGGGTGCTATCGGCAAGGGCATCCGGGCCTTCAAGAAGGGACAGGCCGGAGAGGACGAGGAAGAAGAGGCAGAGGAAAAGCCCAGGCCCAAGCGCGCCGCCCGCCAGAAAAAGACGGAGACGTAAGCCGTTCCCCCGGCATACGCGTCCGGACCGCCCGCGCTCGATTATAAAAGGATAGCATGGACTTCTTTGGCATCGGCTTTGGTGAGCTACTCCTTATCCTCATCCTGGCCCTCATTATCTGGGGGCCGAGAAGGCTACCGGAGATTGCCCGGAACCTGGGCAATACCATGCGGGCGCTCCGCAGGGCCACCCGTGATTTCACCGCCCAAGTCACCCGCGAGATAGACCTGGCGGAGCACAAGAAGCCGCCGGAGAAGGTGCTGCCCCCCGAGGCCAGGCCTGGCGCGGAAAAGAAAGCGCCGCCTGCCGAGGCCGCGTCCGCTCCGGAAAAGAAGGCTGAAGATGAGTGCTGAGGAGCAACTCTCCCTCCTCGAACACCTCGGCGAGCTGCGTGTGCGCCTGACCAGAAGCCTGATTGCGGTGGCGGTGGCCGCGGGCATTGCCTTCATTTTCTACGAGTGGATATTCTACTTTCTCAAGCTCCCGGCCCAGGGTATCAACCTGGTTTTCATCGAGATGACGGAGATGCTGGGCACCATCATGCGGGTGTGCCTCATCGCCGGCGTCATGCTGGCCATGCCCTACCTGGTCTATGAAGGCATCATGTTCGTGGCGCCGGCCCTCACCCCCCGGGAGAAGAAGTACGTTTATCTGGTGCTGCCCTGGATAGCGCTGATGTTTCTGGCCGGGGTGGCCTTCGCCTATTTCGTGCTGATACCGCCGGCCACCCGGTTCTTGCTCAGCTTCGGGGCCAACATCGCCTCGCCGGAAATCAGGGTAGGCAACTATATAGCCCTGATGGCCCGCCTGCTCCTGGCGGTGGGGCTCGTCTTTGAAATGCCGGTAATCACCACCTTTCTGGCCCGGCTGGGCGTGTTCAAGCCGCAGTGGCTGGCCCAAAGGCGCAAGGTGGCTATCATCGTCGCTTTCATCCTGGCCGCACTTATCACCCCCACCTTCGACCCCATCAACCAGACCCTGGTGGCTGCCCCGCTCATCATCCTCTACGAGCTAAGCATCTGGCTGGCCCGGCTGGTGTACAGGAAGAAGAAAGAGGAGGGGGCGGAGTGACGGGTGAGGTTTGCCCGATAGCGATTTGGGATGCCGGCGATGCAGCCGCCAAAGAAAAGAACGCCGCTGCCGCTTATAGCCGGGATTCTGGCTATCTTAGCTGGAGGTTTCAAGCGCTTTAGCGCCGGCCGGCGCCATCGCCGCCCTCCTGCCCTTCTCGCTTCTGGGGCTTGCCTCGATAATACTCCTGGCGATATCGAAGGGTGAATTCGAATAACGCCGGTTGAGCGAAATTACGGTCTCCTGACCACAGCAGAAAGAATTCCTCCGCCAACCAGGGTAACCCTGACCGGTCGCCCCAGATGGCGCATCA
>CAZZAU010000084.1:0-611 GCA_964652725.1 uncultured Dehalococcoidaceae bacterium
CAGAAAGCCATGATCGATGCCCTGCTAGCCCTCCTGTTTTTCCTCCCCGTCATAGGCCTCACCCTCGCCGGTTCCTGGTCATGGTTCCTGAAGTCCTGGCGAATTGGAGAAAAGTCGGTCGAGTCCTTCTGGTACCCGCCGCTGTATCCGCTGCGCACGGTGATATTTATCGGCTGGTCTTTGCTCATGCTCCAGGGTCTGGCCCGGCTTTACCGCAACTTTTTCCACTGGATAAAGGGGAGGGCCTATGATTGACCTGAGCCCGGAACTGGTAGTCATCATAATGCTGGGAGGGCTGATCGCCCTCGTCATCACGGGTTTTCCGCTGGCCTATGTCGTCGGCTTCCTGGGCATCGTGGTCGGCATACTCATCTACGGAGAACAGGTCACCCAGATGATGTACATCCGCACCTACCGGCTGATGATGAATTACGTCCTGCTGGCGGTACCCCTGTTCGTCTTTATGGGCACCATGCTTGAGCGCTCGGGCATCATCGAGCGCCTGTATGAAACGCTATATCTCTGGCTGGGCGGGTTCCGCGGCGGTCTGGCGGTGGTAACCGTCATAGTGGGGACCATTATGGCGGCCACCGTAGGCATCATCACCGCAT
>CAZZAU010000084.1:621-7145 GCA_964652725.1 uncultured Dehalococcoidaceae bacterium
ATCGGTCACACTGCTCACTCTGGTGGCCCTGCCCTCGATGGTCAAGCGGGGATACTCCAAGAGCTTTGCCGCCGGCGCCTGCACCGCGGGAGGCATACTGGGCATACTCATCCCTCCCAGCATCATGATAGTCATCTACGGGCCGATGGCGGCCATATCAGTCGGCAAGATGTTCTTCGGCGCCTTCATCCCCGGCTTTATCCTCTCCGGCCTCTACATTACCTATATATCCGTCCGGAGCATCCTCCAGCCGGACATCGCTCCTCCGGTGCCTGTGGAGCAGCGGGCCGTACCCTTCTGGCGGAAGACCCGGATGCTGGTGGTATCGATAGTGCCGGTGGCCATCCTGATTATGTCAGTCCTGGGGGTTATCTTTTTCGGCATCGCGCCTCCCACCGAGGCCGCCGGCGTGGGCGCCTTTGCCGCTACGCTGCTGACCATCGCCTACGGCCGCTTCAACTTCACCGTCCTCAAAGAAGTGATGACCATGACCCTGCGCCTTTCCGGCTTTATCTTCCTGGTGGGCACTATGTCCTACGCCTACACCGGTATCTTTCTGGGCGCCAGAGGCGGAGAGCTGCTCACGGAGCTTATCCTGGGTATGCCCGGGGGGAGGTGGGGAGCCTTTGCTCTCATCATGTTCATCATCTTCATGCTGGGCTTCTTCATCGACTGGATAGGCATACTGTTCATTACGGTGCCCATCGTCACTCCCATCTTCGAGGTACTGGAGTTCGACCCGGTCTGGGCGGCCGTCATGGTGTGCGTCAACCTGCAGACTTCTTTCATGACGCCTCCCTTCGCCATGGGCATTTACATCTGTCGCGGCGCGGCCGAGCCATCGCTGGGGGTCACAGTGATGGACATCATCAGGGGCATCATCCCCTATGTGCTCCTGGTGCTCATCGCCGTCGTGCTGCTGATTGCATTTCCGCAGTTGATAACCTGGCTCCCCGGCATGATGGTCAGATAAACTACGGAATTCGCCTCAATTGCGTGCTCGGTGAGGCTCCCGCCGCGGCGGGAGCCTCACTCTTTAACATGCCGGCAAGGCCGGCATTATTTTCCCATTTGCGCTAACCTGAGCATAAGCTATACAATTTCTAATGGAGAGCTAACGGGCTTGAAGGAGGTCTATATGAATCCCTTGCAGGAAGTGCAGAAACTCGGTCAATCCATCTGGCTTGATTTCATCCAGCGGGACCTCATCACCAGCGGCCGGCTCAAGCAACTGGTAGACGACGGCCTGCGCGGTATGACCAGCAACCCCACCATTTTCCATAAGGCCGTCACCCAGGGGCAAGAATATGATGATGCCATCAGAAATATCCTGAAGTCCCGCCCTGATGCCACAGCCAAGATCATCTATGACCGCCTGACGATAGAGGATATCCAGATGGCCACGGATGTCTTCCGTCCGGTTTATGACGCCACGGGCGGCCTGGACGGTATGGTCAGTCTGGAGCCGCCGGCGCAGCTGGCCAACGATACCGAAGGCACCATAGCCGAGGTGCGCCGTCTGTGGCAACTGGTGGACCGGCCCAACGTAATGATGAAAGTACCCTCCACCCCCGCCGGCATCCCTGCCATAGAGCATCTCATAGGCGAGGGCATCAACATCAATATCACCCTGATGTTCTCGATGCAGCACTATGAAGCGGTCTCCCGGGCTTTCCTGAACGGCATAGGACACTGCCCCCGGCCGGACCGGCTCGTTTCAGTAGCTTCGTTCTTCGTCAGCCGGGTGGACACCTATGTTGACCGGGAGCTGGAAAAGATAGGAACTGAAGAAGCGCTCGCCCTGCGGGGCAAAGCGGCCGTGGCCAACTCCAAGCTGGTCTACCGCCGTTTCCGGGAGGTCTTCTCCGGGCCCGATTTCACCAGGGCGAAGGCGCGGGGCGCCCGCGTTCAAAGGGTGCTCTGGGGCAGCACCAGCACCAAGAACCCCGCCTACTCCGACGTCAAATACGTGGAAGAGCTCATCGGGCCGGATACGGTCAACACCCTACCCATGGAGACGCTGGACGCCTTCCGGGACCACGGTACGGCCAACCAGACCCTTGACAAGGACCTGGACCAGGCAGAAGCCGCCCTGGCCGGCCTGAAGAAACTGGGCGTGGACCTGGATGCCATCACCGAGCAGCTCCAGGTAGACGGGGTCAAAGCCTTCGTTGATTCTTACGACCAGCTATTCGCCGCCCTGGAAGAGAAGCGGCAGAAACTCCTGGCGAGCACCCGCTAGGAAAACAGGACAATAAGGACAACAAGAATGAAGCACTATGACGTAATCGTGGTGGGCTCCGGCTCGGGGATGAACGTGGTGGAGGAGGCATTGCACCACGGCCTGAAGGTGGCGCTGGTGGATAAAGGGGTCATCCTGGGCGGCACCTGCCTTAACGTGGGCTGCATCCCCTCCAAAATGCTCATCTTCCCTGCGGACAGAATCATCGAACTACAGGAGGCGGGCAAGCTGGGCGTCCGGGCCGAGGTCAGGAGCATTGACTTCCGCAGCATAATGGAGCGGATGCGCAAGAGCACCGGTGAAACGGTGGCCCAGATAAGAAAGGGGCTGAAATTCACCGAGGAGCTGGACTTCTACGAAGGCGAAGGGCGCTTCGTGGACGAATACACCCTGGAGGTGAACGGAGAGAGAATAGCGGGAAAGCGGATTATCCTTGCCTCCGGCTCCCGGCCGCTCATTCCCCCCATACCTGGCCTGGACGGCGTGCCCTACCTGACCAACGAATCGGTCCTCCAGCTCAATGCCCCCCCGCAAAGCCTGGTCATAGTGGGGGGAGGCTACATAGGAGTGGAGTACGGCCACTTCTTCGCCGCGATGGGTACGGAAGTGACCATTCTGGAGATGGCCGGACGCCTGGTGCCGGCTGAAGAGCCGGAAGTCTCGGCCCTGCTTAAAGAGGAGCTGGGCAAACGTATGTCCGTCCGTCTTAATACCGCCGCCGGGGAAATAACAGGGGATGAAAAGGGCATCCGCGTCAAGCTCAAGACAACGGATGGCAAACAGGGGGAAGTCGCCGCCGAGAAGATTATGATCGCCGCCGGAAGGAGTTCCAATGCCGACTGGCTGAAGGTGGAAAACGCCGGCATCGAGACTGACGATAAAGGGTTTATCAAAGTCAACGAATACCTCGAGACCAGCAAAAAGAATATTTACGCCGTGGGTGATGCCAACGGCAAGCAAATGTTCACCCATGTGGCCAACCGGGAAGCCTCACTGGTAGCGCACAGCATCCTGCATAATGACCGGGTAAAGATGGACTACAACGCCATCCCCCACGCCGTCTTCTCCCATCCCCAGATTGCTGCGGTGGGTATGACCGAAGACGAGGCCAGAAAGAAGCACAAGGTCCTGGTGGGCAGGGCAAAATACTTCGACGTGGCCAAGGGGGAGGCGATGATGGAGGAGCAGGGCTTCGCCAAGGCCATTGTGGAGGAGGACGGCGGCAGAATCCTGGGCTTCCATGTCATCGGTCCGTATGCCCCCATCGTAATACAGGAAGTCATCAACGCCATGGCATCGGGCGGGCACATAGACGAAATCGCCTCCGGTATGCATATCCATCCCGCCCTGCCCGAGCTCGTCCAGAGGACCCTGTCCAACCTGCGCTAGCAGCCTGCGCCCCCGGATGCAACCGGACTATCGCTTTCACGCCCCGCGCGTGGAGGGGGCTGGTGTTCAGCGCACGGCGTCTTGTTGACAAACTTTCCATATACTGGTACAGTAATTGTATAGTGCAAAGGCTGTGAACGGGACTAGTAGGTTCCGCAGCGGGGCTCAGAGAGTCGGGTTAGGTGTGAGCCGACGCCAGCGCCGGAACTGAATGGACCCGGGAGCCGCAAACCGAACGCAGTCGGCAAGTAGGCTTTGACGCAGGGGAAGCGTTATCAGTCCCGGGGTATCGTCCTCGTGACAGAGAGGACTGTACCTGAAAGAGATGGTCGGTCATCTATTCATTTGAAGACCAAGAAGGGTGGCACCGCGGAGCGAGCCCCCGCCCCTTCAGGCGGGGGCTTTTCTTTTTGGAGAAGGTGAGATGTACCACCCGATGCTGGACGAGGTAAAACAGCTAAAGCGGCACGGCAACGTGACGGCGGTCTACCGCGAGATGATGGCGGACCTGGAAACGCCGGTGTCCGCTTATCTCAAGGTCGCCCGGGGCAACTATTCGTTCCTGCTGGAGAGCGTGGAAGGCGGCGAGAGACTGGCCCGCTACAGCTTCATCGGCACGGAGCCGTCCCGGGTCATCAGGACGGGAGACGATAACCCGTCCGACCCGCTGACCCTCATAGAGAAGGAGTTCCGGCGGTTCAAGCTGGTGCCGGTGGCCGGGCTGCCCCGTTTCCACGGCGGCATGGTGGGCTATCTGGGATATGAAGTGGCCCGTTACTTTGAAAGGCTGCCTTCGCCGCAGAAAGACCCGCTAGGCCTCCCTGAATCGATATTGATGCTGGCGGACACCCTGCTGGTGTTCGACCACCTGACCCACAAGATAAAGGTGGTCTCGCACGTCCACCTCGATGGCGACGTTGAGGCAGCCTACCGCGAAGCCACCGATAAAATCGATAGCCTGATACAGAGGCTGCACCAGCCGGTACGTACCGAATTTGCGCCGGCGCCCCCGGCGGCGCCGGACGTTTCCTCCAATATGTCCCGGGCGGAGTACGAGGCCATCGTGGCCCGCACCCGGGAGTATATCTCCGCCGGTGACATCATTCAGGGAGTGATGTCCCAGCGTCTGTCCCGGAGGACGGAGGCCAACCCCTTTGCCATCTACCGGGCGCTGCGCTCCATTAACCCCTCCCCCTACATGTACTTCCTGCACCTGGACGACTGTTATATAGTGGGCGCTTCGCCGGAGCTGCTGGTGCGGGTAGAGAACGGCATTGTCTCCAACCACCCCATCGCCGGCACCCGTCCCCGCAGCCGTGACACCTCCCACGATAAGGCTCTGGAGAAGGAGCTGAAGGAAGATGAAAAAGAGCGCGCCGAGCATCTGATGCTGGTGGACCTTGCCCGCAACGACATCGGCCGCATCAGCGAGCCGGGCACGGTGAAAGCAACCCAGTTCATGGACATCGAGCGCTACTCTCACGTGATGCACCTGGTCTCCCACGTCCAGGGCAAGCTGAGGGCCGGAATGACCCAGTTTGACGCGCTGCGGGCCTGCTTCCCGGCGGGCACCGTATCCGGCGCCCCCAAGATACGAGCCATGGAGATAATCGCCGGCCTGGAGCCGGACAGGAGAGGTCCCTATGCCGGGGCCGTCGGCTACTTCGACTTTTCCGGTAACCTGGATACCGCCATCGCCATCCGCACTATCGTCATCAAGGACGGGGTGGCACATGTGCAGGCGGGGGCGGGCATCGTGGCCGATAGCGTTCCGGAGAAGGAGTACCAGGAATGCCTGAACAAGGCACAGGCGCTGCTCAGCGCCATCAGCCAGGCGGAGGCCAGCCATGCTGCTGCTAATCGATAACTATGATAGCTTCACCTATAACCTCTTCCAGTACCTGAGCGAGCTTGGGGCAGAGGTGATGGTGGTCAGAAACGACAAAATAGGCCTGGAAGAGATACAAGAGCTCTCGCCGGAGCGCATCGTCATCTCCCCCGGGCCGGGGACGCCACAGCAGGCGGGGATCTCCAACGATGTCATTCTGCGCTTCGGCCAGAAAATACCCGTGCTGGGCGTATGCCTGGGCCACCAGTGCATCGGCCGCAGCTACGGTGGTAAGGTGGACCGGGCCGGGGAAATCAAGCACGGCAAGTCATCCCTCATCCACCACAATGGCAGAGGCGTTTTTCGCGGGTTACAAAACCCCTTCCCCGCCATCCGCTACCACTCCCTGGCAGTGCTGCGGGACGGCCTGCCGGACTGCCTTGAGGTGAGCGCCTGGACGGAAAACGGCCTGATTATGGGCCTGCGCCACCGCCAGTTCCCGGTGGAGGGGGTGCAGTTCCACCCGGAGTCCATAATGACTGAGGTGGGGAAGGATTTATTAAGGAACTTTCTGGAGATGGGAAAGTAAATATCCTCTCCCTTCCGTAAAGGGAGATGGAGAGGGATTCTTAAATGAAATCCATCCCCCTGACCTTCTTACTTTGGCGATGGAAGGGGAAGTAGAGAAGAGAGGAGCTTTGCCCCTCTCCTATGCCGGTTAACCTGATTACGGAGTGTGAAGAAGGTTTAAGGGAGGCGAAGCCTCCCTCCATATCCCTCCCCCTCTCCTTGAGGAGAGGGGGATAAAGGGGGTGAGGTGATATGTTGAGCTATGCTGAGAAACTCTCTGGAGACGAGGGGAAGAAATGATTAAAGAAGCCATAAGCAGCCTGGTCTCAGGCCAATCCCTCGGCTTTGAGCAGGCCGTTGCGGTTATGGAGGAGATTATGGGCGGGGAGGCCACTCCAGCCCAGATAGCCGCCTTTATCACCGCATTGCGCATCAAAGGCGAGACGGTGGACGAGATCGCGGGGCTGGCCAGCGTTATGAGGGCGAAAGCCGTCC
>CAZZAU010000085.1:0-2764 GCA_964652725.1 uncultured Dehalococcoidaceae bacterium
AGAAGGGCTGGATTGTCCGCGGTGAGACGTTGATAGAGCTGGCGGCAAAGCTCTTTATGCCGCCGGCCACCCTGGAAAACACCATACAGCAATGGAACACGGGTTGCCAAACCGGCAGGGACGGGTTGGGGCGCAGGCCCGCCGGCCTGGTGCCACTGGACAGCCCGCCGTACTATGCCATCAGGCTCTATCCCGGCGGCTCCAATACCCAGGGAGGACCGCGCCGGAACGCCCGGGCGCAGGTGTTGAACCCCTTCGGCCAGCCCATCCCTGGCCTCTATGCCGCCGGGGAGTGCGGCTCCGTGTTCGGCATGCTCTATCCGGCGGGCGGCGGCAACCTGGCGGAATGTATCGCCTCCGGGCGCATCGCCGCCGAAAACGCGGTTAAAAAAGAACCGGGTAAGTTGACATAAGCAAACAAAGGAGGCGGTTTTGAACAGGTCGGAACTCAAAGGCAAGGTCCAGACGGTGCTGGGGCTCATCGAGCCGGAGGAACTGGGGATAACCCTGCCCCACGAGCACCTTATCTGCGACGGCACCACTTGGTTCACTGAGCCGAAGGAGGCTTCGGAGAAGAAGTGGGTGAGGCATCCCGTGACGCTGGATATTCTGTGGTGGATACGTTACCATCCGTTCCAGAACTGGGACGATTTGCAGCTGCTGGACGAGCAGACGGCCATCGATGAGGTAATGTTGTACAGGGCGCTGGGGGGCAGGTCTCTGGTGGAGGTTTCCGTCAGGGGTCTGTACCCGGACCCGAAGGCGGTGGCCCGCATCGCCCGCGTTACCGGCCTCAATGTTGTTATGGGCACCGCCTACTATGTGGAGGCTTCCTATCCGGCCATTAATGAGGACCTGGATGCAATGAGTGATGACGATATCGCCGGGGAGCTGATACGGGACGTCTTTGAGGGATTCGGAGATACAGGGATAAGGGCGGGGCTTCTGGGTGAGTTCGGCTGCTCCTGGCCGTTTACCGAGAAGGAACAGAAGGTGCTGCGGGCCGCGGCCAGAGCCCAGCAGGCCACGGGGGCGTCCATAAACGTCCACCCCGGCCAGGATGAGCAGGCGACCATGGACTGTATCAGGGTGCTGGACAGAGCTGGCGCGGACCTTAGCCGGGTAATCATCAGCCACGTTGACCGGGCGGTGCGGGAGCCCGCCCACCGCATCGAGGTGGCCAGGACCGGCGTCACCCTGGAGTACGACCTTTTCGGCCGAGAGGGATATTATCCGATGCGCTTCTGCGTTCTGGATGTTCCCAATGACCACGGGCGGATGAACGAGATAAAGGAATTAGTGGACAAAGGCTTCGAGAAGCAGATATTTATTTCGCACGATAACTACACCAAGAGCGCTTTGTGCAAATACGGGGGATGGGGCTATGGCCATATCCTCCGCGACGCTGTTCCCGTGATGAAGGTCAAGGGCTTCTCGCAGGAGCTTATCGATACCATAATGATAGAAAACCCGAAGCGGATGCTGACATTCGCATAGCGTAGAGGAGGAACGGAGATGGACAATCGGAAAAAAACAAGGCTCCCGGTGCTTGCCTGGTACGGCGATGAAGAGCTGGAGCTGGACTTTCCCGGCTCGTGGGACGTTGCCGCCTGCGCTATGAAAGGGCACAGCGCGCCCCCTCTTTCCGATGCCGGCATAAGAAAGGCCTTTGCCAGTCCCATCGGCAGCAAGACCATCAGGGAGCTGGCCAGGGGCAAGAAAGAGGTGGCCATCCTCTTTGATGACCTGTCCCGCCCCACCCCTACCGCGCAGCTGGTACCGTATGTCCTGGAGGAGCTGGCCGCCGCCGGCATTCCCGATGACAATATCCGGTTTATCGCCGCCATCGGGGCGCACGGCACCATGAACGGGATAGACTTCCGCAAAAAGCTGGGCGAAGACGTAATGGCCCGCTTTCTGGTCTATAACCACAACCCGTACGAGAACTGCACCCCGCTGGGTGTGACCAGGCACGGCACGCCGATATCGGTAAACAGCGAGTTTATGAAGTGCGACCTCAAAATCGGCATCGGGGCCATCGTGCCGCATCCGTACGGCTTCGGCGGCGGCTGCAAGATAATCCTTCCCGGCGTGGCCTCGATGGATACCATCTCTTCCAACCACAACCGGCTGGTGTTCGACAAGTCGGTGGGCATCGGCAAGCTGGAGGAAAACCTCATCCTGGACGATATCATCGAAGCGGCGCGCCTGTCCGGGCTGGACATCAAGGTGGACGCTATCGTTAACCTGAAGCGGGAGGTGACCGCGCTTTTCGTGGGCGACCCCGTGGAGGAACACAGGGCTGGGGTCAAGGTGGCCAGGGAGCACTATGCCACCGACCTGGTCCGGGACGCGGACATCGTGGTGGCCAACTGCTTTTCCAAGGCCAACGAGATGCTGCTGGCGCCGCCGGTGGCTGCGCCGCTCCTTTCCCCGGACGGCGGCGGTGATATGGTGCTGGCGGCGGTCACGCCTGAGGGACAGATACACCATTACTTTGATCGCAGCTTCGGCAAGAACCTGGGTGGCCAGGGGTGGGGGTCACTGTGCCGCAAGAACGGCCTGCCGGCAAACACCAGAAAGCTGACCATCCTGGCGCCGTATCCGGACAAAGTCGGCGCCGACTGGGTGGCCCCCTACGAGATGGTGCACTGGGCGCGCAGCTGGCAGGAGGTCATCGGGGACCTGGAGACTGAGCGTGATTCCCTTCTGACTGGCCGACGCTCGGAACAGCTCCATGGTCTCCCGAGCCACAGCGGCCAGA
>CAZZAU010000085.1:2774-7112 GCA_964652725.1 uncultured Dehalococcoidaceae bacterium
GGTGATTCCGGATGCCACCGTCCAGTATTTCCCGGAGGCGGTGGTAGCCTGTGACGTCTGCGCCGACTGATGCATCGCCTCCGGAATGGAAACACGAGGGGGCCGGCACAGCCGGCCCCCTCCCTCCTTTGCAGAATTGTCTGAACTAGTCTCCCGGGATGGTCTCGCCGCCGGGCAGACCGCTGTGCGGGAAGTACTGCAAGGTGCCGTCGGGAACGACCACCGCCTGTGTCCCGGCGCCATTTCCGTCTTTCAGCATATCCAGGATTTCGCCCCAGCTATTGCGCAGGATAATCTGGTCGATGGGGCCCACCCAGTCCAGCCCCGCCTTGTCCAGGTACGGGCCGAGGGCGAACATCCGCTTCACTCTTGCCGGAAGCTTGGTGTGCCGGCCGTAAAGCCTGCCGCCCGGCGACAGCGTGCCGAAGCTGCGGGCCAGGTAGTGGCATATCTGCCCTTCCGGAATATTGCCGATGACCACGAAGTCGCCGCCGGTCTCTTTGAGCATCTTGCTGCCCAGGGTGACCACCAGCGCCGACTCGTTTGCCTTGGCGTATGAATTGGCGATAACTACGTCTGCTTGCGCGGGGGCCTTGGTGGCGTAGACCTTGCGCGCCATCTTCACCCCCTCGCGGTGCGCCTCTACCAGGTCGCCCACGTAAAGCCCGATGGTATCCCGCTGCATATTGCAGAGTGCGTTTACCGAGACGTCAAGTCTGGCCATGCGGGCGATTTCCTCTATGTCCAGCCGCTGCTCGTTATCATCCACCCGACCCCAGGTATCCAGCACCAGGGCGCCGGACTCGCCGATGGTGCACAGGTTGCGGTGATTGTACTCGATGGAGTCGATGTGGGTCACACCGGGCAGTATCATCTTGCCGCCTCCGCCGAACCCGGCGGTGGGGTGGGGCACGATAGCGCCGACGGATATACGGAGGTCGCAGGCCATAAACTCGCTGTTGACGTGCACAGGGGTGCCCCGCGAGGTCTTGCCCAGATAGGTGCAGTTTTCATAGGGATTGTGGTTGAACACCAGGTATTTCTGCGGAATTTCCGTGCCCAGCTTTTTCTGGAAGTCCATCAGCTTCATAGCGCCGTGCAGACCGAGTGCGGCGATGAAGCGGATGTTCTCGTCCTTGATGCCGCCTTCGTGCAGTTCCTCCAGCACGTAGGGGATAATCTGGTCGGCTCTGGTGGGGCGGGTAAGGTCGTCGAAGATTATGCAGACTTCTTTCTTGCCTCTGGCCATCTCGGCGATGCGCTTGGTGCCGATGGGGTTCCGGAACGCCTGGCGGAGCTGCTCATCGGTGAGTTTGGGGGCGTTTTCTCCGGCCATCCGGGGGACGGTTACCTGCCAGTTGTCGGGCAGCTCTAGCTCCAGCTCGGTATCACCGTACCAGGGGAACTGGGGGACCTTGACTTTCATTTCCTTACCTCCTGCTCAGCGCACGTTACCGGAAGAATACTCTAATCTTCCAACAAAGCCCTGCTTCTGTCAAGGAAAAGGGTGGTATTTTGTCTAATACCGCCCGGGAGTTACCGCTAATGGTAGGCCAGGCGGGCGGGGTTTGTCAAGAAACGGCGCGCGTTGACAGTCCGTTCCGGCTCGGTTTACAATGGGCCAGCAGACCGGTAAAGGAGGACTTGCGTATATGGAAGGCCGACCCAAAGTGGTGCGGGTGGACAGGACAATCGACCCGAGCTCGATCAAAGAGGAACGCGAAGAGCTGGACAAGGTCAATGCCGAGCTGGTGCTGGCGGAGTTTGAGACGGAAGAGGACATCATCGCTGCCACCAGGGACGCTGATGCCATACTGACCACCTTCGCTCCGATAACCAGGCGCGTCATGGAGGAATCTCCCAAGGTGCGGGTGATAGTGCGCTATGGCATCGGCTATGACACCGTGGACGCGGACGCCGCCACCGATAACGGCATCCTGGTGGTCAACCTGCCCGGGTTCTGCCTGGATGAGGTGGCCGACCATACCATCGGCCTGCTGCTGGCCTGCGTGCGCCGGATAGTCTACTACAATAATCTGACCAAGTCAGGCTACTGGGCCCGCTACCACGAAATGTCCATCGCATCTTTCACCGGGCAGACGCTGGGGCTCGTCGGCTGTGGCACCATAGGGCAGGCGGTGGCCAAGCGGGCTATGGGTTTCGACCTGAAGATACTGGGCACTGACCCGTTCGTGGACAAGGGCCTGGCCATAAGGCACGGCATAACCCTGGTAGGTATGGAAGAGCTGCTGCGTGAGTCTGACTTTGTCTCCGTGCACAGCCTCTTGAACAAGGATACCTGTCACCTTATCGGAGAGAAGGAGTTCCGCCAGATGAAGCCCACCGCCTACTTCATCAACACCTCGCGCGGCCCAGTGGTGGACGAGCCGGCCCTTATAGAGGCATTGCAGAAAAAGCGAATCGCCGGCGCCGGCATAGACGTGTTTGAGCAGGAGCCGGTGAACCCGGATAACCCGCTGCTCAAGATGGACAACGTGGTGGTCACCCCGCATAACGCCGGCTGGTCTGACGCCGCCGGCAGAAGGGCGCGCATACTGGTGGGGAAAGAGGCCGCCAGGGTGGTCAGCGGGAAATATCCCGGCCACTGGGTGAACAAAGCAGTCAAGCCGCGATTCCCTCTGGTGAAGGAGAGCTAGCCGGCCGGCTGAGTTCCCTCTCTGGTATCTTCCGCAAAAAAGCAGTCCCTCTCCGGTGAAGGCAGACGGAGAGGGACTCGTAATCTTGCCGCAGCTTTGCCTAGCTTTTGCGGGCAAACTTCTGTATTGCTCTGGGGCCCTTGTCTATGCCGAAGCCGGTGTAGGCCACCTCGCCCACGTAGATGCTGCCCTGAGAGTCCACGGCGATGGCATGCGGGGCGATGAACAGGGCCTTCTCCCTCTCCAGGCCTTCCGCCGCCCACTGGGACAGCAGCTTTCCCTCGATGGTATAGATGCTCATCCTGTCCGCGAGGTCGGACACATATACCGTATCCTGCTCATCGATGAAGAGGTCGGTGGGACGGAGCAGGTCTGTCCACATATCGAGCAGCTTGCCTTCGGAATCGAAGATCTGCATACGGCTGTTTTCCCGGTCCGGGACCCATACCCGCTCCTGTTTGTCCACCCAGATATTGTGGGGGAGACGGAACTGGCCTGGGGCGGCGCCAGGTCCGCCCCAAGAGAGCAGGTACCTGCCATCGGTGGTGAACTTGTGCACCTGGGCGTTTCCGTAGCCGTCGGCGATGTAGATATGACCGGAGGGGCCTATGGCCACGCCGGTGGGGCGGTTGAAGGGGCCGCCACCCCGGGTGATGGTGACCAGGCTGGCAAAGAAATCGAACTTCTTGGTGTAACCCGTATCGGAAGGCTTGTCTTCGGTGCCCAGGGTCATCAGCAGCTTGCCCCCGGAGGTGAACTTGCGCACCGTGTGATTTTCATCATCGGTGCAGTATATGTTCCCCTCGTCATCGATGCAGGCGCCGTGAGCGCGCTTGAATATACCCTCCCCCCAGGTGGACTTCAGGTTGCCCTCGCGGTCGAAGACCATCAGCGGGTGGTCGCTGCGGTTGAAGACGTATACGTTGTCCTTTTTGTCAATGGCGATGCCGCCCACGTCAAGTATTTTCCAGCCCTGAGGGATTTTTGTCCAGCCATCAACCAGCTCGTAGGTGTGTTTTCCGGAACCGTAGGTCATTGGAACGGACCTCCTTAGTTTTTTAGTGGGAGCGAAGTGCTGCGCCATTATACGCACGAAAGACGCTGCAGTGTCAAACGGAAGGTACTCGTTCAGGGCGAACAAGAGAGGCGCACCCCTCCTGGAAAAGTGGCACCCCTGCCGGAACTGGCACGCACCGTTTCTGATTCAGGCGTCAGTCTCTGACTTCCAGCAACTCTATCAGAATGTCCTCCGGGCTGAGGAAAAAGGCTATTCTGGCGGTGGGGCTGATGGGGTTTATTCCCCGCACGCACTTCAGCCCCTTGCCTTCTAAATCGGCCACTGCTTCTTCAATGTCGTCGGTCCTGAGTCCGAAGTGTTCCAAGCCGCAGTCATCGGGCAATGGGTGCGGTCCAAGCGGCTCGGTCCTGGGTTTGGTTATCTTGATGGACGCCCCGTCAAACGAGACCGAAGCCAGGGTGCGCCCGCCGGGGAGCTCGCTGAGGCCATCGCTTCTGGCGTCGAAGGTCTTTTCGTAGAATTCGGCCGTTTTCGCGGGGTCACGGCTGAGCAGGTGGATGTGGTCGAACCAGTATTTCGGCATTTGGATACCTCCTTATTCGCCACTGAGATGGTACCCCTGCCGGGACTCGAACCCGGGCACGCGGTTTAGGAAACCGCTGC
>CAZZAU010000086.1:0-7108 GCA_964652725.1 uncultured Dehalococcoidaceae bacterium
GAGAAGCTGGTCGCGGTCTGGCGGCGGGTAGCCGGCAGGGCGGGAGGCGCCGGATGAGCGGAAAGCTGTGCTACGTGCTTCCGGAGTATGACGAGGCCACAAGCGAGCACTACTATCATCTGTACGAGTTCATCGAAGGGATTGCCCGGCACACGCCGGTGTACCTGGTTGTCGAGAAGGCGTCCAGACAGCCGGGTTTCCGCAATATGGCGGGTGTCCGCACGCTAAAGGTGCGGGCACCACTTGTGAACATACTGGAGAAGCTGTTCCTCTTTGCCCGCCTGCGGCTGAAAGGCTATGATGCTTTCTACGTGCATTACTCTTATTCCAGTGCCATAGCCGCCGCTCTGGTGACCCGCCTGCTGGGCGGGAATACCCTGTACTGGCACTGCAACCTGAAAAAGGACTTCATGGTGGGGCGGCCGGCAAGCTGGCGGGCATTAGGAACCAAGCTGCTAGACGACTATCCTTTTCTTCTTTCCTTGAGGCTTGTCAACAGACTGGTCACCGGCTCCAAATATATGAAAGACTACTATGCCGCCAGCTTCGGTGTCTCCACGGAGAAAATCAGGGTGATGCCGAACTGGGTCAACCTGGGAAGGTTCAACCCCGCCGCACACGACAGAGCGCAGGCGAGGCAGGCCCTGCGGCTTAGGGAGGAAGCCAGAGTGGTGCTCTTCGTGCACTGGCTGGCGCCCAGAAAAGGCCCGCAGCACCTGGTGGAAATCGCGCGACGGGTGTGTCGGGAAGTACCCGGCGCGGTGTTCCTGGTGGTGGGGGAGGGGCCGTACCGCGAAACCCTGGAGCGCGAAGTGCGCGTCGGCGGTCTGGACGGAGTCATCAGACTGGCGGGCGCGGTACCCAACCAGGAAATCTGCCGGTACTATGCCGCCGCGGACCTGTTCATTATGCCCTCGCAGGAGGAAGGTTTCCCCAGGGTGCTGATAGAGGCGATGGCTATGGGGGTGCCCTTCGTGGCGACTGATGTGGGGAGCGTGAAGGAAATCACCACCGAATTGCAGAGAACGGGAGTAGTTCCCGCAGGCCGGGTCCAGGATTTCGCCGAGCGGGTGGTCCAGCTACTCAATAACGATGATTTGAGACAAAGGCTGGCGGTGGCCGGGCTGAAGCGGGTACAGGATTTCAGCTATGAAAAAGTGGCCGGGGTCTTCCGAACGCACACCGGGATTGCCGGTTGATGCGGGCACAGGGGCAAAAGCAAGGTCTGCTTTGAGAATAATCTACATCGCCAACGCGCGGCTGCCCAGTGAGAAAGCCCATCCCTATCAGATAGTGAAGATGTGCGAAGCGTTGACGGCCAACGGCGCCCGTGTTACCCTGGCACATCCGTTCCGCGTCCAGACGGACAAAGAGCTCCGGCAGATGAAGGACTACTGGCAGTACTACGGTGTCAGGAACAAGTTCCCGGTGGTGAGGCTGCCTTCTCTGGACCTGGTATGGCTGGACCTGTACATCGGGGGCTTCCCATGGCACCTCCGCTTTCTGCTCCAAGCGGCCTCTTTTGCTTCGCTGGCCTCGGTGTACGCGCTGCTGAAGAAGGGAGATAGCTGCTATACCAGGGATCACTACTCCGCTCTCCTGCTCGGCGGACTCAAACCGTTGCACCGGAAGAAGATATATCATGAGGCACATACTTTCGGCCCTGTGGAGGGGTGGCTGATGAAAAGGAAAGCCATCGACGGGTTGATAACCATTTCCCGGGCGCTGAAGGACCGCTACGTAAACGAAGGGGTACCGGAAGAGAAGGTGCTGGTGGCCCCGGACGGTGTGGATACGGAGATGTTTGACGGCTCATATCCGAAAGAGAAGGCCAGGCAGGAGCTGGGCATTTCATCCGGTAAAACGGTTGTTTGCTATACCGGGCATCTCTACGATTGGAAGGGGGTCCACGTTCTGGTCAGAAGCGCGCTCCGTTTACCGGACAGCTTCGCCATCTACATTGTCGGAGGAACAGAAAGAGAAATTGCGGAACTGAGAGAAGCCGCATCACGGGAGGGTCTGTCCAATGTTTTTGTTGCCGGACACGTAGCTCCTCCCGCCGTCCCCCGCTATCTGGCGGCTTCAGACATAGTGGTACTGCCTAACTTGAGCGCCGGGCTTTCCCGCTATACCTCGCCGCTCAAGCTATTCGAGTACATGGCGGCGAGAAGGCCGATTGTCGCTTCTGACCTGCCCGCCATCAGGGAAGTGCTGAACGAGGAGAACTCAGTACTGGTGGAGGCGGGCAATGAAGAAGCGCTGGCCGCCGGCATAGTGAAGCTGACGGAGGACGACCGGCTGGCAGCCAGGGTGGCGGACAACGCCTTCCGCCAGGTGCAGCGCTATACGTGGCATAGCAGGGCGGAAGCGGTGCTGCGTTTCATTGGAGGGCGTGATGCCGGCTGAATGGGAAAGGTTCCTCGACGAATGTATCAGGGAGATAGCGGGAGAGCCCCTGGTTCTGGACATCGGCAGCGGCCAGCCTTTCCAGAAAGAGCTGGCGAAGTACAGGGACCTGTTTCGTAACTGCCGGTATTGCACGCTCGATTTTGACGCCCGGTACGGGGCGGACGTGGTGGGGGACGCGCACCACCTGCCCTTCGGGGATGGGTTTGCGGACGCGGTGATTTGCAAGGCCGTCCTGGAGTACGCTCCGGAGCCGCACCGGGTGGTGGGGGAAATCTACCGGGTGTTGCGCCCGGGGGGCAAGACCTTCGTCTATGTACCGTTCCTGTACCCATATCACGGCAATGAACGGTTCAAAGACTACTACCGGTTTACCAGAGACGGAGTCGGATATATGTTTCGCGACTTCTCCTCGGTAAGGGTGGCCGCGGTGCGGGGATACCTGGGCACGCTGAACCTGTTCGTGCCGGGCACTTCCAAGGACTGCAGGATGACCGGGTTCCTGGACAGACTCGTCGGCGGAAGGACCGGCGTCACTTCAGGGTATAATATCTTTGCGATAAAATGATGCAAAAGAAGCTGGGTGCGGCGCTCACCGGGAAGATAACCAGGGGCAGGCTAAAAAAGTTCCTCGATGCCCACGGTACGCAGGAGAGGACGCTGGACATCGGCTCCGGAGGCTCTCCCTACGCGGCTTGCTTTCCCAACCTGCTGACGGTGGATATTTCGCGGCTGCGGAAGCCGGAAATAATGGCGAGCGCCGGCTGCCTGCCCTTCAGGGATGCCAGCTTCAGCCATATCCTGTGCACGGAAGTGCTGGAACATCTACCGGAGCCGCAGAAAGCGCTGGACGAGATGAGGCGGGTGCTGACGGACGGTGGCCGCCTTATCCTCTCGACACGTTTCATCTTTCCTCTCCATGACACGCCTGATGACTACTACCGGTTTACCAGGTACGGGCTGAAGTATCTGCTGCGGGACTGGAACATCATCGAAATGGAGGAGGAGACCGACACGGTGGGAGCCCTGGCGGTGCTGCTGCAGAGAATAGGACTCCAGTGCGAGTTCAGGTTCAAGCCCCTGAGTCTTCTCTTCCACGGTCTGGCACGTGCCTCGGTGCGTCTGGGCTTTCTTATGCGAATAGCCGTCAGGAGAGAATACGGGGTTTTCTACGAGCGGGCGCCGGAAAAAAGCATAATGACCCCGGGTTATTACGTGGTAGCTGAAAAGAGAGTACCTGCGGGGGCGACGGCTACACCTTAAGTACAGAACATGGGTGGAGGACTATGCCTGAAGAGCACGGAGAATATGCGGTCAGAGGCGAATACCACAAACACCTGGACCCCACCTGGTCCTACTATCCCACCTATATTGCCAAGCTGCGCTTGGTCAGAAAATACCTGCGCAGCGTGCCCCGCGACTGGAGGATACTAGATGTTGGCTGCGGAGAAGGCATCCTGGTGGAAGAGCTCCTGCAGCAGGGCTATGACGTGGTGGGGCTGGACCTGAATTATGCCTCAGAGTCAGTGTTGCGGGCTGACATAACGCAGACACCTTTTGCCGACAGCAGCTTTGACGTGGTACTTTGTCTGGACGTTCTGGAACATCTGAGCTACGAAGAGCAGGAGACAGCGCTGGCAGAGATGAGACGGGTGATGAAGGATGGCGGTGCCGCTGTGTTCAGCATACCGAACCTTGCCCACCTATCATCCAGGCTGCGGTTTCTTGTCAGAGGCGAACTTGGCAGGACGGCCAACACAAAAAAACATCCCGGAGACCGCCCCATTAAAGAGCACATGCGGAATCTGAACAGGTCCGGGTTTGAGATAGTCAGGCGGAGAGGCATCTCGCCCACTTTTCCGTTGCTCTTTCAACTGGTCAGCTTCTTAACCGCCAGAACACGCAGCGACAAGTTTGTTCTTCTATTGAACCTGCTGGCTTTTCCCGGCTGGTCCTTCGAGAACATTCTGGTCTGCGCCAGGAAACGAGCCGCAAGTACAGACTGAGGCCAGACGCCCCTTCCTTCTGCTACCTGGCCAGCCACCAGCCGTAGGCCAGGGTGAGGAACCTGGTGACCAACTTGGTGACCGCGGCGCCCAGAAGGCCGAACTTCAGCACCATAAAGGTGAGCAGGCCAATTTCCAGAAGCGCATTGGCCGTGTTCAGTCGGGACAAACTTTTCAGCTCTCTCTGTGCGGGGAACAGGGCTTTGTTCAGCACCGGTACCGGCGTGGCGAATATCATCGATGCCAGCAAAATCTGGGCATAGAACACGGAAGCAACGTAGTCCTGCGAGTAGACCAGGGGAATCAGGTAAGGGCACACTATAATGAGAACCCCGAAGAGAACGGCTGACCCCAGCAAAAGGGGAACCAGCCTTTTCTTGACCTCGGCGTAGGCGGTTGTCCTGTCCATTACGGAAAGTTTGGGAAAAATCAGGCTGGCCAGGATAGCGCGGAAGGGGATGAAGAGCTCCGAAAACGCCAGAGCGATGGAGTAGATGGCCAGGTCAGGGAAGGTGAGGAGGACGCCGATAATCAGTTTATCGTAGTGCTGTCTTATCAAGCCCGGGACCTGCGTCAGCGTCAGGCGCTTGCCGTAGGATACCGTTTCTGGCTCCGCACTCTGGTTCTCCGCCTGTCTCAGTATGTTACGCAGGAAAACCCCTCTCAGGACGGAAAAAGAAAACAGGTACACCGCCAGTATCAGCGCCAGGTTTCCGGAGAAATAGATGGCGGCTACAGTCAGCGAGATGGCGGCAACCTGGGCGATAGCCCGGTACCGGGCCAGCTTGCGGAACGATTTCTGTCCGGAGAGAAACGCCTCGTAGGTCTCAAAGTTGTGAAAAAAAGCAAAGAAGACGGCCGTGACCATAAAGGCCTGGCCGGTCAGCACCGGGCCGGAGATAAGGTAGTAGCCCCCCACTCCCGCCAGGACAATAATGCCCAGGACGCTCCACTTGAAGCGCTGCCTGGTGCCGGCGAGAAGCGCGCCGTGGTGCCCCCTGGCCGTGGCCTGAGCTATGGCCGTGTTCATCCCGGGCAGAGACAGAATGGCCGCTACCCCGGCGATGGACAGAACATAGCTCCATTGCCCGTATAGCTCCCTAGTCGCCAGGCGGGCAAACGCTACCGAAAGCCCGAATCCCAGGAGTAATGAAATCGCCTGCGCGCCGGACAGATAAAGAAAGTTACCGAGGTAATACTTGAGATCCAACTCGTCCAGCCGGAGGAGCTTAAGGAAGTGGTAAATGAATTTGCCAGCCATCAGTCATCCGCGTCAGGCGGGCTTGGCTGCGTACTGCTGTCCCCGCTGGCTGCGGAACCACCCGATGGTCCGGCTCAGACCTTCGCGGAGGGGCACCTGCGGCTCCCAGTCAAGCAGGTTTCGCGCCCGCGTGATATCCGGGCAGCGGCTCCTGGGGTCGTCCTGGGGCAGCGGCTTGTTGAGGATGCCGCTTCTACTCCCGGTCAGCTCTATGACCAGTTCTGCCAGTTCTCTGACGGTGGTTTCCAGAGGATTGCCCAGGTTAACGGGTTCGTGTATCTCCGAGCGCATCAGCCGGTAGATACCCTCTACCAGGTCGGACACATAGCAGAAGCTGCGGGTCTGGGCGCCGTTCCCGTACACCGTCAGGGGCCGCCTGTCCAGCGCCTGGGTGATAAAATTGGGCACCACCCTCCCGTCGTCCGCTCTCATACCGGGGCCGTAGGTATTGAATATCCGCGCGATTCTGGTGTTGACGCCATGCTGGCGGTGGTAGGCCATGGTGAGGGCCTCGGCAAATCTCTTGGCCTCATCGTAAACGGCCCGGGGACCGACCGGGTTGACGTTGCCCCAGTAGTCCTCGCGCTGGGGGGAGACCAGGGGGTCTCCGTACACCTCGGAGCTTGACGCCAGCAGAAACCTGGCCTGTTTCGCCTTGGCCATTCCCAGGGCATGGAGGGCGCCCACGCCGCCCGCTTTCATTATCTGGATGGGAAACCGGTCGAAGTCCGCCGGGCTGGCCGGGCTGGCGAAATGCAGCACGTAATCGATATCATCGGGAATATCTATATAGTGGGTGACGTTGCATTCCAGGAAACGGAAGTGAGGATTGCTCATCAACGGCTTGATGTTGTCCAGGTTTCCGGTGATTAGGTCGTCCAGACAGATGACCAGATGCCCTTCGGCAAGCAGGTGGCGCGCCAGATGGGAGCCAATGAACCCCGCCCCCCCGGTAATGGCTATCCTCACCGGCCTATACTCCGGTAGATGAAGCCCAGCCGGTCCATCTCCGCCGGGTCAAACATATTTCTTCCGTCGATGATGACGGGCTGCTTCATCATGCTTTTCACTGCGGCCAGGTCGAGATGTTTGAACTCCTCCCACTCGGTCAGCAGGACCAGGGCATCGCACCCCCCGGCAGTCTCGGCGGCGTTCTGGCAGAAGTCTACAGATGGGAACATTGTCCTGGCGTGCTTCATAGCCTGAGGGTCGTAGGCCTTGACGCGGCTCCCTTCTGCCAGCAGCCAGGTAATGATATCTATGGCCGGAGCTTCGCGCATATCATCGGTGTCCGGTTTGAAGGCCAGGCCCAGTATGCCCACGCACTTGCCGTTCAGGTTCCAGAGAGCGCCCTTGACTTTGGCAAACAGGTGCTGCCGCTGCCGCTCGTTGACGTCCCGCACCGCCTTCAGCAGGGTGAAGTCGTAGCCGGCCT
>CAZZAU010000087.1:0-7108 GCA_964652725.1 uncultured Dehalococcoidaceae bacterium
CTTCTCTTCGTAATTTAATCGAGGGAAATTTCACACAATCCACTTGACTGTACCCTGGGTAGTCGTCATCATCTTCGCCCAGCTGGTCGGAGCGTTTATCTACTATTTTGTGCGAAGGCCCAGGCGGATTGCCGAGCTGGGACGGTAATCCGGGATTACGGAGAAGAAGCGAAGGAGTAAGTCAGCTATGGCGGAACTGCTTTCCAGGAACGAAATGAGACTGCTGCTAGAGGCCTCGCAGGGGCCCTGTCTATCTCTATACATGCCGGCGCACCGGGCGGGCAAAGACGTTGAGCAGAATCCCATCAGGCTGAAGAACCTCTCCCGGAAAGCGGAGGGGATGCTCAGGGAAAAGGGGCTGGCGGCGCGGGAAGTGCGGGAGCTGCTGGCGCCGGTGGAACACCTGCGTGATGACGCCCTTTTCTGGCGTTACCAGAGCGATGGCCTGGCCATATTCTCCTTACCGGATCTGTTCCGGGCCTACCGCCTGCCGCTTTTCTTCGATGAGCTGGTGGTGGTGGCAGAACACTGCCACATAAAGCCACTCCTGCCTCTCCTGACGGGGGACGGCCAGTTCTACGTTCTGGCGGTAAGCCAGAATGAAATCAGGTTGCTGCAATGTACCCGGGACAGCGTCCATTCCGTTCCTACGGAAGGCATCCCCGGCAGCCTGGCCGAGGCGCTGAAATACGACCAGCCAGAGAAGCAGACCCAGTTGCACACCGCGGACAGGACCATCTATCACGGACACGGTATCGCGAAGGACTATGACAAGGTGAACATCCAGCGTTTCTTCGAGCAGGTGGACCGGGGGCTGAGCAAACTGCTGGCCAACCAGCGTGCGCCGCTGGTGCTGGCGGGGGTGGACTATCTTCTCGCCATCTACCGCGAGGCGAACAGCTACCGGGGGCTTGCCGAACAGGGTATTCCGGGCAATCCGGAGGGACTTGACCCGGACGAACTGCGCAAGCAGGCGTGGCCCATTGTGGCGCCCCTCTTCCTGGCGGGCAGGCAGAAAGCTGTGGAGCAATACGGCCAGCTCAAGGGGACGGGTAGAGCCACCGCCGACCTGGAGACCATTGTGCCCGCCGCCTATCAGGGCAGGTTGGAAGTGCTGCTGACCGCTCTTGATGAGCGGCGCTGGGGAAAGTTCAATCCGGAAACCGGGGAGGTGGTCATTCACGACCGGGAAGAGCCGGGCGATGACGACCTGCTGAATTTCGCCGCGCTTCATACCTACCTTCATGACGGCACCGCGTACGCGCTGCCCCTGGCCGAAATGCCGGATAAGGCGGCGGCCGCCGCCCTGCTCAGGTACTAATCGGCGGCAGGGTTGCGGGATGGAAACTGGAAGCGCTCCGGAGCCCTACTGGAAGACAGGAGGTTGATATGTCTATACGCAGACTGGTAATCGACGTGCTGATACCGCACGAGCCTGACGTGGTAACCTACGCGGAGAAAATAAGTGAGCTGGACGGAGTCAACGCCGTCACCATAGTGGTGCAGGAGATAGACGAAGATACCAAGACCCTGAGGATAGCTATCGAGGGTGAACGCCTGTCCTTTGAGTCCATCCAGCAGCTCATCGACGGGCTCGGCGGTTCGGTACATTCCATTGACCAGGTCTCGGCCGGCTCCCGGGTGGTGGAGTGCGGGCCCAGGACGCGCTGAATGATTATCAGCAAGTTCATGCGGGGATTTACGGACGGAGCCCTTTCCACCCTAGGTGTGGTAATCGGCGCCAGCGCTGCTCCCGCACCGATAATCATTGCCGCCGGCGTGGGTGGCGCCCTGGCCAACGGCATATCCAACGTGCTGAGCGCTTTTTTCGCCGAGGGGGTGGTGCAGTATGCGGAACTGCGCGGGATGGAAAAGGCGATGGTGGTGCGCAAGCTGAAGGGCACAGAACTGGACCGCAGGATAACCGGCATCACTTTCAGGGCCGGGCTGGTGGATGGCGGGGCCACCGTTATCGGCGGCGGCCTGCCGGTAATACCGTATCTGGTGGCACCCCCTTTCCAGGCTATGTTGATAGCCGCAGGTCTGGTTCTGGGCGGAACAATGCTACTGGGCGTCTACCTGGGCCACATCTCCGGAAGGAATATGGCACTATCGGCGGTCAAGATGGCGGCCTTTGCCGTACTGGTGGCCGGCATAGTCTTCCTCATTCAGAACGTCATCGTACCCCGGTGACCGTCAGCCGCAGCACACAAGCGTACGGCAACCCTCCGGACGCCCGGCAGGGGCAGGACGGGTCATTCCTTCTGACACTTCGGGCAGAAGTAAGCCGTGCGCCCGGAAATCTTCGTCCTGGCTATCTGCCCACCGCAGGCCGGGCACCTGGCACCCTCTTCCCGATGGGGAAGCAGAAAGTCCTCCGGCATGCGTGCGGGGTCAGCGCCGGCGTCTATAGCCGCCCTGAGCACTTCCTTCACCACGTGGAAAACCGCCCCCAGCTGTTCATCGTCCAGATTCCCCATCTTCGCCGCGGGGTGGAGCTTTGCCCGGAACAATATCTCATCGGCGTAAATGTTGCCGATGCCGGCCATACGTTTCTGGTTCATCAGGGCTGATTTTATGCTGCCCCTGCGCCCCAGGGCCTGCCTGAAGGCCCGCAGGTCAAAGCCGCCGCCAAGGACGTCCGGGCCCAGGCCCTGCTCTTTGATGAAACTCTCGATATTGTCCGTGATGGCGGCCCTGCCCAGCTTCCTCTGCAGCACAAAGGCCAGGCGGTGGCCGTTACTAAAGGTAAACAGGACGCGGGTATGTTCCGGCGGCGGTTCATCCGTGCGGGCATATTGCAGGTACCCGGTCATGCCAAAGTGAAGCACAAGCCAGCTGCCGTCATCCAGCTTGACGAACAGGTATTTGCCATGACGGGCGGTGGAAAGGAACCGGCGGCCCTTCAGCCGGGCACGGAACCGGGCCGCAGGAAGCCCGCGCACAATATCCGCCCGCACCTCCACCGCTGCCACTGTCTGGTCAAGGGCGCTGCCTTCCAGATACCGGCGAAAGACCTCTACATCGGGGAGTTCAGGCAGAGGCACTACCTCCTTCGGCCAGACGGTTTCCGCCCGGGTCTGTGTGTCTCCTCAGGCGCCTTCTTCGGCCTCGGCGACCTTTGTCTTCACCGCCAGCACGCTGTCCGGATTGACCGAGATAGAATCGATACCGGCCTGGACCAGGAATACGGCGAAGTCCGGGTGGTCGCTGGGGGCCTGGCCGCACAGCCCCACCTTGCGCTTTGCCTTGTGGGCGGCCTTTATCAGGCTGGATATGAGCTGTTTGACCGCTTCATTTTGCTCATCGAAGATGTAGGCCAGGTCCTCCGAGTCCCGGTCCACCCCCATGGTCAGCTGGGTGAGGTCGTTCGAGCCTATGGAGAAGCCATCAAAATACTCGACGAACCTGTCCGCCAGCAGGATGTTGGTGGGCACCTCCGCCATGACATAGACCTCGAGGCCGTTTTCACCCCGCGTCAGGCCGTACCCGGACATCACCTCCAGCACCTTACGCCCTTCCTCCGGAGTGCGGCAGAAGGGGATCATAACGATTACGTTGGTGAGCCCCATCACCTCCCGCACCCGCTTGACCGCGCTGCACTCCAGGGCGAAGCCTTTGCGGTAGCGGTCGCTGTAGTAGCGGGATGCGCCGCGGAAGCCCAGCATGGGGTTGGCTTCCTCCGGCTCGAATTCCCCACCGCCGATAAGGTTGGCGTACTCGTTGGTCTTGAAATCGCTCATCCTCACGATGACCGGATGGGGGTACTGGGAGGCGGCTATTTTACCGATGCCCTGGGCAAGATGGTCCACGAAGTATTCCGCCTTGTCCTGATAGTCCGCGGTCAGCTCCTCTATGCGCTGCCGCGCCTCTTCATCTTTAAGCTGGTCGAAGCGCACCAGGGCCATGGGATG
Organism: uncultured Dehalococcoidaceae bacterium; assembly: GCA_964652725.1. Lineage (GTDB taxonomy): Bacteria > Chloroflexota > Dehalococcoidia > Dehalococcoidales > RBG-16-60-22 > CAZZAU01. The sequence goes on from CAZZAU010000087.1 coordinate 3,915, forward strand.
AATTTTGACGATGTTGTTGATGATAAACTCCATGCGGGCCAGGCCGATGCCTCTGGCGGGCAGCTGCCACCACTGGAAGGCCGCGGCGGGGCTGGCGATGTTCATCATTATAGCGGTGCGTGTCTCCGGTATATCCTCAAGGTTGATGTCCGTCGCCTCGAAATCCAGGATGCCTTCGTAGATGTGCCCCTCGTCGCCTTCGGCGCAGGAAAGAGTTACCTCCTGGCCGTCCCGCAGGGTGCTGGTGGCTTTCCCGGTGCCCACCACGGCGGGGATGCCCAGCTCGCGGCTGACAATGGCGGCGTGAGACGTCCTGCCTCCATGGTCGGTAACAATTCCGGCTGCCTGCTTCATAACTGGCTCCCAGTCAGGGTCAGTCATGCCGGTGACCAGGATATTGCCCGCCTTGAAGCGGTCGATGTGGCCGACGCTTTTGATTATCTGGGCAGTGCCGGCCGCGATGGCCTGGCCAATGCTGAGGCCGGCCAGAAGGAGCTTGCCTTTTTCCTTCAGACGGTAGGTCTTGAGCGAGGTGGGCTTTCTCTGCGACTGCACGGTTTCCGGCCTGGCCTGGACGATGAATATTTCCCCCGTCTCGCCGTCCTTGGCCCACTCTATATCCATCGGCGTTCCGTAGTGTTTCTCGATGACCACCGCCCAGCGGGCGAGCTGGACCACCTCGTTATCATCGAGAGAGAACGTCCGTCTCTCTTCACGGGAGGTGGCAACGCTCCTGGTGGTGACGGTGCCGCCCCTGGCGTAAACCACTTTCCTTTCTTTTTCGCCGAGGGTGCGCCCTATCAGCGGCATGAAATCGCCCTTTTCGATTATAGGTTTGAAGGCCACGAATTCGTCCGGGTTCACCTGCCCCTGCACCACGCTTTCGCCCAGGCCCCAGGCGGAGTTGATGACGACCACCTCTCGGAAGCCGGTCTCCGGGTCGATGGTGAAAATCACCCCCGCCGAGGCTTCGTCCGAACGCACCATTTTCTGCACGCCCACGGAGAGGGCTATCTTCATATGCTCGAAGCCCCTGTCCTCCCGGTAGCTGATGGCGCGGTCGGTAAAGAGGGAGGCGTAGCATCTGCGGCAGATATTAAGCAGTTCCTGTTCGCCGCAGACATTCAGGAAGCTCTCCTGCTGGCCGGCAAAGCTGGCCTCGGGCAGGTCTTCTGCGGTGGCGCTGCTCCTCACCGCCACCCCCACCGTTTCCGTATCATAGCGGCGGCCCAGCTCACGGTATGATTCTCTTATCGCCTCGGACAGCTCGGCCGAAAACTCCGCGTCGAGGATAAGGCGCCGGATAGCTTCCCCGGCCTGGTGGAGCCTCTTCTTCCCGCTCCGGTAGTCTTCCAGCTGGGCGCTTATTTTATCGGTCAGGTCGTTCGCTTCCAGAAAAGCGCGGTAGGCGGCCGCGGTGATGGCAAAGCCGTCAGGCACACGGATGCCCTCGTCTTTGAGTTCTCTTATCATCTCGCCGAGGGAGGCATTCTTACCCCCCACGATTGACACGTCTTTGGAGCCGATATCTTCAAACCAGGCTATATGCTCTTTCATTGTAACCGCCATTCTCTTCCCTCCCGCTTTCTTGACCGGTGGCTTGATTGATGTTTTCCCGCTGCCCGCCGCAGGGGCGGAGACGCGGGGCAACATTATATTCTAGCAGTTGACCTATCTCATTGTAATAAAATCGAAGGCAAGAATGTCAAGAAATTATGACATTTTTCCGGCCGGGCCTTACATGAGCAAGAGGCTACCTGGCTGACGAAACTGGTGAGGAACGGCGAGCTTCAGCGCTTCAGTGCAGGATATGGACTCGCCCCGGCTGGAAAGCAGACTTCAAACCGCCACCAAACGGTGCTAAAATTGGTAAGCACGGCGGGGTAAGCACTCATGGACCGCCCGAGGAGCAGAAACTGGCAGATAACCATTACCTGGCGTTTGACCTGGGGGCCGGCAGCATCCGGGTAATACTGGGCAGCCTGGACGGAGGGCGTCTCGATGTGGTCCCGCTCCACAGTGTCCCCAACGAGATAATCAATATCGGCGGCAATTTCTTCTGGAACGTGCTGGGGATATACCGCGAGCTGCTCCGGGGCATGGCCATCTGTGCCGCGCAGCATACTGCCTCCCCGGCCAGCATCAGCGTGGACACCTGGGGCATAGATTTCGGCCTGCTGGACGTCCAGGGCAAGCTCATCGGCGCCCCTTATTGCTACCGGGACAGGCGTACCCGGGGAATGCCGGAGGAGGTGTTCCGTATAATACCGCCGGAAAGGCTGCACGAGCTGACCGGGCTGGAGTTCCGGCCCATTCACACCATATTCCAGCTCTATTCGATGGTGCGGGAGCGGAACCCCCAGCTACAGATAGCCACCGACCTGCTGTTAATGCCCGATATCTTCAACTACTTCCTGACCGGCAGAAGAATAAGCGAGTTCACCGAGGCGACCACCTCCCAGCTATACAATCCGCGGACAGGCTGCTGGGAGAAAGAGATTTTCGGCCCGCTGGGACTGCCGCTGCACCTCATGCAGGAGGTAGTGCATCCCGAGGCGGTCATCGGCCGGCTTTCCGGCAGCGTCCGCTCCCAGACCGGGATGGAGGCGGTGACGGTAGTGGCGGGGGCCAGCCATGATACCGCCGCGGCCGTGGCAGCGGTGCCGGCGCCACAGGGCGACTTCGCCTTTATCAGCTCCGGCACCTGGTCGCTTATGGGCATCGAGTCCCGAACGCCCCTCATCAACGAGAAGAGTCTCAAGTACGGCATCGCCAATCAGGGCGGCGCCTGCCGCACCTTTATGGTGCTGAAAAACATCACCGGCCTGTGGTTGCTGCAGGAGTGCAGGCGGGAGTGGGGCAAGACCGGGGGATACCCGCCCGACGAGCTGGCCAGGATGGCTGCGGATGCCGGTTTTATCGGCACGGTTATTGACCCGGACCACCCTGACTTCCTGGCTCCGGAGTCAATGCCCGCAGCCATTGACCGTTTCTGCCACGATACCGGCCAGCCCGCTCCCCACGGAATCGGGCAATATGGCAGGGTGATTCTGGAAAGCCTGGCGTTGAGCTACCGTCACACGCTGGAGCGGCTTGAAGACCTCCGGGGCAGGAAGATGGAGCGGATTCACATCGTTGGCGGCGGCTCGCGCAATACACTCCTGAACCAGCTCGCCGCAGATGCCACCGGCCTT
>CAZZAU010000088.1:0-7097 GCA_964652725.1 uncultured Dehalococcoidaceae bacterium
GCGGCCTGGTCACCACCGGCCCCGGGGAGCGGGCGCGCGCCGCCCGCTTCTGCCGCCGCTTTGACGGCCTGCTGCACTTCTCCTACGCCAGGACCCCCGCCTTCCCGGACGTGGACTTCATCAACATCCTCACCCCGGGCGTGTCCAAGGGCAGGGCGACGGCAAAGCTGGCAGAGCATCTCAACATTCCGCTCCCGCAGGTGATGGCCATCGGGGACGGGGCCAATGACCTTTCCCTGCTCAGCACGGCGGGGCTGGCCGTCGCCATGGGCAACGCCAGTGACGAACTAAAAGCGCAGGCGGACTACGTTACCCTGGATGTAGACCACGGCGGGGTGGCGGCCGCAATCAACAGGTTCATTGGCGCGGCATAACCTTGCCGCCCAGGAACCCCACCACCACCTGGCAGAACTCGGCCAGTTTGTGTCTGTAAACGCTGTGCCCGCTGTTCCGGAACACGTGCACCTGGCAGTCCGGTATCAGCCGCGCCGCGGCGTGGGCATGGCTGACCGGGACTACGTGGTCACGCGCCCCCCAGACCAGCAACGTGGGCACCAGCAGCCCGGAAAGCCGGTGGGCCAGCACCGCGGTCTGGCCCTTGATGCTCATAATGCTATGCCCGATGCTCATCCTGAACAGCGAAGGCGGCACCAGCCTCTCCAACGAACAGCCGAACCGCTGCACCACCCAGCGTGCCGCCCGGTACAGGGATGTCAGCACCCGCTTCGCCGCCCGGTAGAAAAGGGGAAAGGACAGGAACCTGGCCCACAGTGCTATTTCCGTTCCCAGCCCGATGCTGCTGATAAGCACCAGCCGCCTTACCCGCTCCGGAAAGCTGAGGGTATAATGCAGCGCGATGCTGCCACCCAGCGAATGGCCGATAAGGTGAAAGCTGTCCAGGCCGAGGTGCCGGCAGAAGTCCTCCACGAAGGACACATACTCCCCCAGGACGAACTTCTCGCTGAGGGGCTGGCTGAAGCCGAAGCCGGGCAGGTCCGGCACATAGACCCGGTAATGCCGGGAAAACTCGATGGCGTTTTCCAACCAGGCGCTGCCGCCGTCGCCGCCACCGTGGATGATGACCAGCGGCTCGCCCTGGCCGCCGGTGACGTAGCCCACATCAAACGCGCCCATCTTGATATGTTCGCGGCGCAGCACGCCGGCCGCAGACTGTTTACCGGCACTCATAGCGCTTTCATTTCCCATTCCATTGTACCCCATTTCGTCTTCTTCGGCCACAGCCACGGACGGTGTAAGCCCGGACAATTGAGCACAACGATTGTTTTGCTATATAATAGAATGTCAGAACCGCAGGTCGGCCAGTTTCCCCGCCTTTCTCCCCGGCCTGACTTTGCCCGCGCATAACGTTAACAGGAGGAACAAGATGGCCAAAGTCCAGCTCGGTCCCGGAACATCCATTTATCCCCTGCCCACCCTGCTGATAGGGGCGGAAGTCAACGGCAAGCCCAACTTCATGGCGGTGGCCTGGGGTGGCGTGGCCAACGCCGACCCCCCTATGGCGGTGGTCGCCGTGCGGGGCTCGCGCCATACGCACCGGGGCATCGAGCAGAATGGCACCTTTTCCATCAACCTTCCATCCGCAGCCCAGGTAAAGGAAGCCGATTATTGCGGCATAGCTTCCGGAAGCAAGGCGGACAAAGTGGCGGACTGTGGCTTCAGCGTCTTCTACGGCAGGCTGGGCACGGCCCCAATGGTCGAGGAGTGCCCGGTTAACCTGGAATGCAAAGTGGCGCACGTCCTGGAGCTGGGCAGCCACACTTTGTTCGTGGGCAGCATCGAGGAGACCTATGCCTCGGAGGACTGCCTGACCGGCGGCAAGGTGGATGTAGAGAAGGTCCGGCCCATCGTCTATCTGGGCGAGCCAGCCCGCGAGTACCACGCCATAGGCGGGTTGCTGGGACAGGCGTTCCGGGCCGGCCGGGACATCCAGGGCAAGTAGCCGGCTTCAGACGGCCCCGGCGCGGTACCTCTGGACGATCTCCTCGTCGTAAGGCGTTCTCCGCCCGATGCACTGCTCCCTGGGGCAGATCTGGCAGCTCTCGAACTTGACCTCGGTGGGAAAGAAGAACCCGGACACTGATTTGATGGGCACCATGAGAAAAGAGTCGGTAAGGCGCACTCCGATGAGCTCTTCCACTTTGTCCCTGCCCCCCAGCAGCGCGAATACGCCCTCCTGCTGGGCTATCGGCCAGTTATCGCCGGCCCCGGCCCCCGGCCCCATCCGGGAGACCTGCCCCAGGGCATACTCCTTTTTGAGGTGCTCCTCCACGAAGGCGCGGGCCTGGTGCAGCACCGTCTCCTTGACCTGGTCCATATAGAAACCCCTGACAAAGTCCCCGGCCGGAATGGGTATCTCATCCAGCTCCCTGCCGCAGGTGATGACGTAGGGAAAGACCCGCTGCGCTTTGTCAAGGTTTACCCTGAGGACACGGCTGATGAACCTGATGCCGCCGATGTCCACAAAGTCCTCACCCTTGCTGTCCACATACGCCACGTCAAGCACGGCCTTGGGTCTGGCCACGGCCCGGGCCAGGTCAACCATTTCCTGGACATTCCTGATAATGGCCTCGCTGCGGTTGCGCAGCCTCATTCGCCTGAGCACCGCTTCCAGATCCAGACTGACCTGAATATTGTTCAGTACCTCCATAATGCCTCTCTCCCGAAATACTATGGTCCGCCGCTATCTGATGCGAGGGATAAGATTATTGTCGCTCAATGCCACCGGCGTGTCAACTCACGCCTATCTCTTCCAGAAAAGCAGGCGCTTCCACCAGGGCAGCCGGCCGTGCAGCCCCCTGATGACGAAGATATGCTCGCATTTGCCGCAGCGCCACGTCCCGAACTGCTCATTATAGTACGTCCGGGCGCTGCCGCAGCGAGGACAGGTGGTGCGTATCTTCTTCGCCGTCTCGGCGTCCATCGATTTCCAGTACCGGTCATACCAGCCGGGTCGCGTGGGCATATCCTCTCTCCTGAACCACTTTATTGCTACATCGCCTGCTATATGTGCTACTACATATGCAACTCAATGACGTCGCCGTCCTGCAGGATATGGTCCCGCTTCACCATGATACCGTCGTGCTTGCCCGAGCCCCACAGCCGGGCGTACTTCAGCCTGGCCCGGAAGTCCTTGTGCACCGCCTCGGCGGCATCCGAGAGGGTGCTACCCACCGGCAGTATGATGGGCTCCGTGAAGTCCGGCTTCTGGCCGGGCGCCTTGGTATAGACCCTGATGATGTCCAGCACCCGGAAAAGCTCCCGCTTCAGTTCTTCCAGCCCGCGGCCCTCCCGTGCGGAAATGGCCAGCAGCGGCAGTTTCTCCCCGTAGAGGTCGCGCAGCACGGCATAGTTGCCCTGCGCCCCACCCAGGTCCAGCTTGTTGCCGGCGGCCAGCACCTTCTGCCACACCAGGACGGCTTCCTCCGCGCCGTCATCCTCCCGGGCGGGACCGACACCAATGCGCATCTTCCGGAGCTGTTCCAGAACGGCCTCCATCTGCTCCAGAGTATCGCCGCCCAGGTCCACCACCACCAGCAAGGCATCCGCTTTCCTGAGCATCGGGGGCAGCCACCATTCAATGGACTGGGGCACCAGGGGCGGGGTGTCCAGAAGCTGTATCTGGATATTCTCGAAGGGCATCATCGCCGGGGTGGCGGCGTAGGTGGTGAAAGGATAGTCGGCCACGGCAGGCGCGGCGTTGGTCAGGCTGTCCACCAGCTGCGATTTTCCGGCGTTGGGCAACCCCACCACCGCCACCTGCGCTGCTCCCTCCTTTTCGATGACCATGGTCGCGCGCTGGGCGCCGCTCTTCCTGGATGCCTCCTGGCTCAGTTTGGCGATACGGCCGCGAAGCTCGGCGCGCAGGTGGTCGGTGCCCTTGTGCTTGGGCATAATAGCCAGCATCTCTTCCAGGGCAACGATTTTCTCCGCCGGAGTTTTGGCCGCGCGGAAGTTCTTCTCCGCCTCAAAATACTGCGGTGGAAGGTTTGCCGGCATGCTACAAGTACTCCTTTACCTTTCTGGCCAGGCTCTCGGTCAGGCCCGGCGTGGCAGCCAGTGCAGCGAGCGGCGCCCGCCTTATCGCCTCCACCGAGCCGAACTTCTTCAGCAGCGCCCGCCGGCGCCCGGGCCCGATTCCCGGCACCTCATCGAACACGGAAGCAAACGATTCTCTCCTGTGCAGCCGGTGGTAGTAGCCCAGAGCAAAACGGTGCGCCTCGTCACGGGCGCGCTGCAGGAACTGGAGCCCGGGAGAGCTGCGCGGGAGGACAATGGGGCTGCTCTTCCCGGGAATAAAGACCTCCTCATTCTCTTTGGCCAGGCCGGCCACCGGAATGGAGGACAGACCCAGCTCGTTCAGCACTTCCCGGGCGGCATTCAGTTGCCCCCTTCCCCCGTCAATCAGCAGCAGGTCCGGCACCAGCGCCCAGGCCTCCGCGGCAGGAGCGCCCTCCCCCAGGCGCTTGAACCTCCGCCGCAACACCTCCTGAAGCATGGCATAGTCATTAGCCCCGTTCACGCTCCTGATCTTGAAGCGCCGGTAATGCGCCGGCTTCGGTCGCCCGTTCTCGAATACCACCATACTCCCCACCGCCGACTTTCCCTGAATATCGGAAATATCGTAGGCCTCCACGCGGCGCGGCGGGCCGGGCAGTTGCAGTTCCGTTTCCACCTCCGCCAGGACGCTTTCCACCTCTCCTGGAGTGGCGAACTGCCTTATCTTGAGCTGCTCCAGTCCCTGCCGGGCATTTTCCGCCACAATGTCCACCAGCTGTTTCCGTGAACCCCGCGCGGGCACCAGCAGGGTAACCCTGCTCCCCCTCCTGGCCTCCAGCCACTGCCTGAGCACGGCAAGGTCTTCCGCCCGATGCTGCAGGAGGAGGCGGGGTGGAACGGCAGGGGTGGAAGCGTAGAACTGCTTGATGAAGCTGCTCATAATCCGGGCCGGGTCCTCGTGCCGGGTGCCCTGCAGCACAAAGCTCTCCCGGCCGGTCAGCCTGCTATCGCGGATGAAGAAGACCTGGACACAGGCCTGGTCACCCTCCTGGGCGAAGGCGATTACGTCCTGCTCGCCGCTGACTGCGGCGGCTATCTTCTGTCCCTCCATCACCCTGTTTATGGCCTCGACCTGGTCCCGGTAAAGGGCAGCCTTCTCGTAGTATTGCTCCTGCGCCGCCCGGTTCATTTTCTCCTGGAGCCGCTTCACTATCTCTTCCCGCTTGCCTTCCAGAAACATGATGACCTGCCTGATGACATCGGCGTACTCCTGGCGGCTCACCTCTCCGAGGCAGGGACCCAGGCACCTGCCCATATGGTATTCCAGGCACCCTCTGGCGTCCGCGCCCTCGATGCGCCTGCTGCAGTACCGGAATGGGAAAATCCCCTTGATCACCTTCAGCGTCTGGCGCACGGACCGGGCGCTGGCAAAAGGACCGAAGTAGCGCGCCCCGTCCTGCTCCAGGCGCCGGGTGAAATAGACCCGCGGCCACTCCTCCTGAACGGTTATCTTCAGATAAGGGAAAGTCTTATCGTCTTTAAGCCGGACGTTGTAGCGGGGGTGGTATCTCTTGATCAGGTTGAGCTCCAGGATGAGCGCCTCCTGCTCCGAGGCGGTTACATAATAATCAATGTCCGCCACCCGGCTCACCATTCTGTGCAGTTTCACCGGCAGTTTCTGCCCCCCGCCGAAGTAAGACCTCACCCGGTGGCGCAGGTTGGCCGCCTTGCCCACGTACAGAATAGTGCCGCCCGCATCCCGCAGCAGGTAAACGCCGGGGCTATCCGGCAGACGGCTCAGTTGTTCCGCAATCAGCTCACTCGGCATTGCAATCCCTCAAACATTTTAACATAGCTACCGGAAGTGACAAAGCCGGGGGCGCACAACGGGACGCCCTTTTCGGGTTGACAAAGTTATGTAAATAGGATAACTTTATGTTAAAATACTGATGTTATCCCATTGACGAGGAGGTACGGTGAAAGAGGAAATCGAAAGCTTCCTGAACTACCTGAGAGTGGAGAAGGGGTTTTCCGGCAATACCGAGCTGGCATACCGCAACGACCTGTACCAGCTGACGAGCTTCGTCGGGGAAGAGGCGGCAAAGAAATCCCGGATGCCATCCTGGGAGAGCTTCGGGCGCGAGGAACTGCTCAGCTACCTCCTCAATCTCAAGGAAAGAGGCTACGCCGCCACCACCATAGCCCGCAAAGTGGCCGCCACCCGCTCCTTCTTCAGCTTTTTGAAATCAGAGGGCATCATCAGGACCGACCCCACCGAGGATATGACCTCGCCCACCGTGGGCAAGACCCTGCCCAAGCCCATTTCCCTGAGCCAAGTGCGCCAGTTGCTGGACCAGCCAGCCCGGCTCAATACCCTGGAAGCCCGCCGGGACCGGGCCATGCTGGAACTGCTCTACGCCAGCGGAATGAGAATCAGCGAGCTGGTAGCCCTGGATGTGGGCGACGTCAACACGGAGCAGGGCCAGGTACGCTGCTTCGGCAAGGGGCAGAAGGAGCGCATCATCCCCATCTATGAGCAGGCGGCGCGGGCCGTCAGGGAGTACGTCCGCGAAGTCCGCCCCAAACTGGTCCACAACAAGAACGAAACCGCCCTCTTCCTCAATCCGCGCGGGGACCGCATCACCAGGCAGGGCTTCTGGCAGAAGCTGAAGGAATACGCAAGGGCCGCCGGGCTGAACCGGCAGATAAGCCCCCATACCCTGCGCCACAGCTTTGCCACCCATATGCTGAGCGGCGGCGCCGACCTGAGGACCGTCCAGGAGCTGCTGGGCCACGCCAACATCTCCACCACCCAGGTCTATACTCATCTGACGGACGAGCACATCAGGCGCACCTACGAGAGGTCCCACCCGCGGGCCAAGTAACGCGTCAGCTAATCTAAAAACGCAGAGGGACTGCTTATGCCGAAGAAATCACGCCGCGAAAAAATAATGCAGAGCAAGAGAAAGCAGGCCGCGAGCCCGCAGCCGGTCGCCGCGCCGGAGGCCCCGGTTGAGGCCGTGAAGCCAGTGGCTGCGCCACCCCGCACCGGCGCCCTGAAGAAGAGGCCGGCGGTTACG